>JAQWUP010000008.1 GCA_029242085.1 Porticoccaceae bacterium | reverse complement strand
CTTCAAGCTCTCTACTTAACATATCTATGACTCTTCGTCGTCGTTACAGGGTTCTACTTCACACAGAAGCGGATGCTGATGGTCCATCGAATACTGGTTTACTAATGCCGCTTTCGTCTCTGCTACATCTTCAGTATAGATGCCACAGACGCCCTTTCCCTCGGTGTGTATCTTAAGCATGATCCGAGTCGCATTTTCTCGCGACTTGTAAAAAAACTGTTCTATCAGTTCAACTACAAATTCCATCGGTGTGTAGTCGTCATTTAATAGTACTACTTGGAACATACGGGGCTTCTTTAACTTTGGCCTTGATTCTTCGACCACAGTATTGTCTTCGTGTTGCCAATCTGGTGTATTTTTTTCTTCGCTCATCTAAATTAGCCAATTACCAATCATTAAAAGTGTTCCCTTATCTTACCCCAGAATATACTTTGCAAGTAATAGACGAACGGTACTTGACAGAAAACTTTACAGATTTAGAGTTGCAGAGCCTTAAATTACAGGTGATTGATGAGCGCAATGATGTACAGCTCTTTTAAAAAATGCTCGATAGGAAGAAGGCAACAGGTTATGTCTAGTAAAGGTACTATAAAATGGTTTAGCAATGCTAAGGGGTTTGGGTTTATTCTCCCCGACAATGGCGAAGGTGATATTTTCGTCCATTACAGCGCAATTAATGTGGAGGGCTATAAAACTCTCAAGGCAGGCCAGTATGTTAGCTATGATACTGAGAGAGGTGATAAGGGAATACATGCAATTAATATTCAGCCCTTTGATGGCGATGTTGAGCCAGAGGACGACCTTACTCATAAACAAAGCCTCGCTATGGAAAGCGAGGGTTGAAGAAATAATCTTCTGACACATAAGCAGCGCATCCAGCGCTGGTAATCACAAAAAAAACCGGCGCTACAAAGACAGCGCCGGTTTTTTTGTGCACTTTACGTACAGTGCAGTCTTACATATTCTCAATCATGGCATCGCCAAACTCTGAGCAGGACATTAGCGTTGCGCCCTGCATCAAACGTTCGAAGTCATAGGTCACTTTCTTCTCAGAGATAGCACCTTCAATACCTTTAATCACCAGATCAGCCGCTTCATGCCAGCCCATATGACGCAACATCATCTCGGCGCTGAGGATTAAGGAACCAGGATTCACTTTATCCTGACCAGCATACTTAGGTGCTGTACCGTGAGTTGCTTCAAAGATAGCCACATCGTCGGAGAGGTTAGCGCCGGGAGCAATGCCAATGCCGCCTACCTGAGCTGCCAGTGCATCGGAGATATAATCGCCATTCAGGTTCAGTGTCGCTAAAACGCTGTACTCGTCGGGACGCAGGATAATCTGCTGCAACATAGCATCGGCAATAACGTCTTTAATAATGATGTCTTCACCGGTGTTAGGGTTCTTAACAACCTGCCATGGACCGCCATCGACCAGCTCACCACCAAATTGATCGCGGGCAACTTCGTAGCCCCAATCGCAGAAAGCACCTTCGGTAAACTTCATGATGTTTCCTTTGTGAACCAAGGTTACAGAGGGCTTGTTTTGATCGATTGCATACTGGATGGCTTTGGCGACCAGACGCTTGGTGCCCTGCTCTGAAACTGGTTTAACACCGATACCACAGTTGGTGTCAAAGCGGATCTTAGATACGCCCATTTCCTGCTGCAGGAAATTGATCACTTTGGTCGCTTCATCTGTGCCCGCACGCCACTCGATACCAGCGTAAATATCTTCTGAGTTCTCACGGAAGATGCACATATCAACTTTGTTAGGCTCTTTAACTGGAGACGGAACGCCTTCAAACCAGCGCACTGGACGCTGACAAACAAACAGATCAAGTTCTTGACGCAGTGCTACGTTCAGCGAGCGGAAGCCACCGCCCACAGGGGTAGTCAACGGGCCTTTGATCGATACTGCGTAGTCTTTTACCGCTTCCAATGTCTCTGCTGGGAACCAGTCGCCCTCGTATAATTCTGCTGCTTTCTCGCCGCAGTACACTTCCATCCAAGAAATTTTCTTGCTGCCGTCATAGGCTTTAGCGACTGCAGAATCGATAACTTTGACCATCACTGGCGTAATATCAACGCCAATACCATCGCCTTCGATAAAAGGAATAATTGGCTGGTTAGGAACATTGATCGAAAGATCTGCATTTACTGTAATTTTTTCGCCAGATTGTGGAACCTGGATATGTTGGTATCCCATTATTGTCTCCGTGGAATGTGAGGTTTACTCATTGGATAAAGTGATTGTAATTTTTTGTAAAAAATTTACCGGATCGCAATATTTTAGCATGAATTCCTCAGTTTCTTGTAGCCTTGTTTCATTTACAATGGCGTTAATTGGAGAAAAACGTGGCTAAACTGATTATTTTTAACAAACCCTTTCAGGTACTCAGTCAATTTACGGATGACAGTGGCAAAAAGACCCTTGCTGACTATATTGCGGTAAAAGCGGTTTACCCTGCTGGGCGTCTTGATTTTGATTCTGAGGGCCTTCTATTACTCACTGATAACGGGGCACTGCAGGCGAAAATCAGCCACCCCAAACACAAACTCAGCAAGACCTATTGGGTTCAGGTAGAGGGCACAGCGACCCAGACCCATTGTGATGCTCTAATGGCCGGCGTTAAGCTCAAAGACGGTATAGCAACAGCTCTATCATGCAAGCTTATTTCCGAACCGAGCCTGTGGGAGCGCGTGCCGCCCATAAGGGTGAGAAAATCGATTCCGGACAGCTGGATGCAAATTGTAATCAATGAGGGACGCAATCGTCAGGTGCGACGAATGACCGCCGCGATCGATCTGCCGACCCTGAGATTGGTCAGAGCTAGGGTGGGCGATTGGTCTATTGAAGATTTGCATGTCGGCGAATACAGGGTTGAAAATATTACCGGTGGCAACCTATCCAAGCCTTCTAAGAAGCACTTACAATAAAGATAAAAGGTATTGATGTGCCAGATAAGATTCATTTAACGGTTGCTACCGTGATTGAAAAAGACCGCAAGTTTCTAATGGTCAAGGAAACCAAAGATCAGGTGCAGGTGATTAATCAACCCGCTGGTCATGTAGAGCCCGGCGAAGATATTTTACAGGCGGCACTGCGCGAAACCATGGAGGAAACCGGCTGGGAAGTTGCCATCAGCGGCTTTCTGGGTTTCTCGACCCATCGTGCTGCTTCGGGAGTCACCTATTACCGTCTGAGCTTTGTTGGCAATGCGCTGCGCTTTGATGAACAGGCGGTCATTGATCCTGATATAGACGAGGCGCTGTGGATGTCACTGGAGGAGATTCAGGCCAATCGCGCTAATCTGCGCAGCGCCATGGTGCTGGACTGCATTGAGGATTATCGCGCTCAACGCATTTTCCCCTTGGAAATATTTCGTAACGCCTTATAGTATCCGGCTCCGCCTTCTCTTTATCTTGGTATTTGATGAGCAATCCACAAAAAGTAATTGTCGGCATGTCTGGAGGCGTTGATTCGTCTGTAGCTGCCCTGCTTCTAATCCAGCAAGGTTACCAGGTCGAAGGCCTGTTTATGAAGAACTGGGACGAAGACGATGGCTCCGAATACTGCACTGCAAAGGCTGATCTGGCCGATGCCCAGCAAGTCTGTGACAAACTTAAAATCCCTCTGCATACGGCCAATTTCGCCGCTGACTACTGGGATAATGTGTTTGAATATTTCCTTGAAGAATATCGCCTGGGTCGCACGCCCAACCCGGATATTTTATGTAATCGCGAGATCAAATTTAAAGTCTTTCTCGACTATGCCCAACTTATGGGTGCCGACTATATTGCCACTGGCCACTACACCAGAGTTGGGCATAGAGGCGGTCAGGCTCAGCTACTAAAAGGTTTGGATAACAATAAAGACCAGAGCTACTTTTTGCATGCAGTCGCAGAACCGGCTTTCGCCAAGTCGCTGTTTCCGGTTGGCGAATTAGAAAAACCCGAGGTACGCCGAATTGCTGACGAGCATGGCTTCGTGACTTCAGACAAGAAAGACAGCACCGGCATCTGCTTTATTGGCGAGCGCCGCTTTAAGGACTTTCTAGAACAGTATATTCCTGCCCAGCCCGGCGAGATGCGCACCCCTGAGGGCGAGCTTATGGGCGAGCATCAGGGGCTGATGTTTTACACCTTAGGCCAGCGCCAGGGGCTCGGGATTGGCGGTGTTAAAGATGGCAATGCCGAACCCTGGTACAGCCTAGCTAAGGATCTGGAGAACAATATTTTGATTGTGGGTCAGGGCGGCCAGCATCCGCTACTATTTACTGACAGCCTTGCCGCGACTGATATCAATTGGATTAATGGTTGTCCCGATACTGGCCTGGCCCTTGAGTGCTTTGCTAAAACACGCTATCGACAACCAGATCAGCTGTGCTGGGTTACCCCCAATAATGAAGGCGGTTGCGAGGTGCTGTTTGCCGAGCCGCAGCGCGCGGTGACACCTGGACAGTCCGTAGTGTTCTATCAAGATGACTACTGCCTGGGTGGAGGCACAATTGAGCGCACTTGGAATTCGGAGATCGAGGCCTAATGTTTTTTTCTAAACCCACTTCCGAGCAGGCTGTTGCCCTGGCCGCTGTGTTTCACTGCTGTGAGCTGGTGTCACAGGTAGCCAATACAGGTGAGGCGTCGCCTGACAATATGGCCATGTGTATGGGTGCCCTGCTCAACCAGAATCCCGATTCGCTGTCGCAGCTCTATGGTCCGGTATCCGGCTTAACGCTGGGTATGGAATCGATGCAACAGCTTTTTAGCGGTCGCAATCAGGATCAAACCGAAATAATGCGCTACGTGATTTCGATTCTGTATCTGGCACGCAAGCTGTCCAGCGATGCAGGCAGGCTTAGTAAAATTGCCAGCGGCATTGAGAATGCCGAACTTCAGGCTCAGCACTTTTCAATCACCCATGACAATGTCTACGCAAATGTCGCCTCTCTCTATCAGGATACTGTCAGTACATTACGACTGCGTATTCAGGTCAGTGGTTCCAGTGGCTTCTTGCAGCAGACCGCAGTAGCTAACCGTGTTCGCTGTCTATTATTTGCTGCAATTCGCAGCGCATTTTTATGGCAGCAGCTGGGCGGAAAGCGTATTCACTTAGCTTTTTATCGTAAGCGTTTAGCCCAGTTATTGCCCATCAATAAATAGCGCGTTAAGTTTAATTTATCTGAAATTAACGCCTGAATCCGTTATTATTGGGGGCTTACTTCACCGACAGATTTTTGGAACTCCGCATGAACGATATCGTCCTTTCTCCCCTTACCGCTGTTTCACCTATCGATGGTCGTTACGGTTCAAAAACAGAGCGTCTGCGCACTGTCTTTAGCGAGTTTGGTTTAATTCGATACCGCGTCATGGTCGAGGTGCGCTGGCTGCAGCATCTGGCTCAAAACTCTGCTATTGAGGAAGTACCGGCATTTTCTGCACAGGCCAATGCCCTGTTAGATCAGTTGGTGGATAACTTTACCGTTGAGCAGGCAGCGCGTATTAAAGAGATTGAGCGCACTACCAACCACGATGTGAAAGCGGTTGAATATCTGATTAAGGAAACGATCGCTGAGAATGCAGAGCTCAATGCGGTCAGTGAATTTGTGCACTTTGCCTGCACCTCAGAAGATATTAATAATTTATCCCATGCGCTGATGCTTAAAGAGGGACGCGATCAAGTGATGCTGCCGCAGCTACAGGCGATTACCGATCAGCTCAGTGCAATGGCCAGAGAGTTCGCCGATGTCTCGATGCTGGCGCGCACTCATGGCCAGACCGCCTCGCCGACTACCGTGGGCAAGGAGATGGCCAATGTCGCCTATCGTCTGCAGCGCCAAATTGATCAACTTAAAGGCGTTCCATTGCTGGGTAAGATCAATGGCGCGGTGGGCAACTACAATGCACATCTGTCCGCCTACACCGACATCGACTGGGCAGCCGTCGCCCAGCAATTTATTGAGCAACTGGGCCTCGACTTTAATCCCTATACCACTCAGATTGAGCCCCATGATTATATGGCCGAACTATTTGATGGCCTGGCGCGCTCAAACACCATTCTGATCGACTTTGCGCGGGATATCTGGGGTTATATTTCACTGGGCTACTTTAAACAGAAGACCATTGCCGGTGAAGTGGGCTCATCGACCATGCCGCACAAGGTAAACCCTATCGACTTTGAAAATGCTGAGGGCAATATGGGCATTGCCAATGCTCTGTTTGGGCATCTTGCGGCTAAACTGCCAATCTCACGCTGGCAGCGCGATCTGACTGATTCTACGGTTCTGCGTAATATGGGTGTTGGCTTGGGCTACACCATGATTGCTTACGCATCGCTGGATAAAGGTATCAGCAAGCTGCAACTTAACGAACAGAGACTCGCCGCTGACTTGGATGCCAGCTGGGAAGTGTTAGCGGAGCCTATTCAGACGGTTATGCGACGCTATGGTATTGAAGAGCCCTATGAAAAACTAAAGGCCCTGACGCGCGGCAATGTTATGGATCAGGCGACGATTCAGCGCTTTATTGATACCTTGGATATGCCAGAGTCAGCCAAAACTGAACTCAAGGCAATGACCCCAGCGTCTTATATCGGCAATGCCTCAGCACAGGCAAGAAATATCTAAATATGATTTTAGGTGATGTTAGCAAGGCACAGTTTCTCGCCGATTACTGGCAGAAAAAACCACTGCTAGTACGCGGCGCCATCGCCGATTTTGAGCCCCCTATCGATGGTGATGAGCTGGCTGGCCTAGCCCTTGAGCAGGAGGTGGAGTCACGCCTGATTATTGGCCAGGACTGGACATTGGAGCATGGTCCGTTTGCTGAAGAGCGCTTTGCCTCATTGCCGGCAAGCCAATGGACATTGCTGGTGCAGGCCGTTGACCTATGGGTGCCTGAAGTTGCTGAACTGTTGCAGCACTTTGATTTCTTACCACCTTGGCGCATTGATGACATCATGGTTAGCTATGCCGAAGATGGCGGCAGTGTCAGTCCGCATTTTGATTACTACGATGTCTTTCTTATGCAGGGTGCTGGCCAGCGCAGATGGCAAATTGGTGAAACCTGCGATGCCGAAACGCCGCTGCTGAAAAATACTGAGCTTAAAATCCTTGAACAGTTTAAACCGCTGGATGAATGGGTCTTGGAGCCGGGTGATATGCTCTATCTGCCACCTAAAATTGCCCATCACGGCGTTGCTATTGGCGACTGCACAACATTCTCTGTTGGCTTTCGAGCGCCCGCCGCGACTGAAATGCTGGATGATCTGGCCACCGAGTTACTCACCGGCATAGTGGCGCCAAACCATCTTACTGATCCACCGCTGACCCCAGCAATGGCGGTGGATAATATTCCCGATGCCTATATAAAAAGAGTGAAAAATTTACTGCTGGAGACTTTGGATGACGATGCCTTATTGGCGCAGTGGTTTGCACAGTTTATGACGGCGCCAAAATATCCAATGCTGATCGATCAGACGGGAGAGCAACGCCGCGCCTCGCTGACCCATAAAGATGGCACGCGCAGCCACTTTGAAAATGGTTTAAAAGACTAGGCGCAAGGCCCATTTTTTTTGTTATGGCTGAGCCACCGCGCCTGAACCATGACGGCGAAGATCCGCGGCGCCAAATAGAACCCCATCAGCACTCGACTCAATGCTTTCGCTAGCCCCTAATCTGCGCGGTTGGTCGCTGACAACATGGCCCATTTCGTGCAGCAAGCGCAAGGTATCTGCAGAGATACCAGACTCATAAAAAACATTATCCGGTAGCCACTGGTGGTGGACTCTAGAGGCTGCCGTGGCTTCGGCAATACCCATTTCGAACTCAAGGACATTGAGTACCATCTGCATAACCACGGTTATAATGGTGCTTCCACCAGGGCTGCCTGTAGCCAAAATTGGCGCCCCGGATGCATCAAATACAATGGTTGGCGTCATTGATGACAGTGGACGTTTGCCCGGCTGAATCGAATTGGCAATACCACCGACCAATCCATATCCATTGGGCGAACCGGGTTTGGCAGAAAAATCATCCATCTCGTTATTGAGCAGGAAGCCGGCACCCTCGACCGCAATGCCACTGCCGTAAGAGAAGTTCAATGTGTAGGTATTGCTTACCACATTGCCCCACTGGTCCCAGACGCTGAAATGGGTTGTTTCAGTGCTCTCAGCATTATCAACGAGGCCGGGACGAATATCTTCGGAGCGACTGGCATGGTCGAGATCAATCTGCTGACGCAGGGTTGCGGCGTAGTTTTTGTCGGTTAACTGGGCTATCGGCACGGGGAAAAAATCCGCATCTCCCAAATACAGGCTGCGGTCGGCATAGGCGCGGCGCATTGACTCCACCAGGCGGTGAATATAGTCGGCGCTATTATGGCCCAGTGCTTTTAAATCCCAGCCCTCGAGAATATTAAGCATCTGCACCATATGAATACCACCGGATGAGGGTGGCGGCATGGCACAGACCTTATGCTCTCGATAATCCCCGCATATGGGTGTGCGCTCCAGCGCGACATAGTTATTGAGATCTGCGCGCGTGATCAAACCACCAGAGCGCTCCATCTGTTCGACGATCAGTGCTGCGGTTTTACCCTGATAAAAGCCAGCGGCACCTTTGGCGGCAATACGACTCAGTGTCGCGGCCAAATCACGCTGACGAATCAGCTCACCTGGCTGGTAATCGGCGCCATCTTTTTTGAAGAAGTATTTTTTGGTTCCCGCATCTGATTGCAGACGCTCACTGCGTGCCGCAAGCGACTCCGCCAGAGTCAAGGTTACTGTAATGCCATTGCGAGCCAGATTGATTGCAGGTTTTAGAACCTGCTTAAGACTGAGCTTGCCGTAGTTTTCCTGAGCGTGAACCAGACCAGCAACCGTGCCTGGAACCCCTGAGGACTGAATGCTAAATCGGGCTTTGCGGTTGTCGACATCACCCTCTGAGTTAAGAAACATCCCTTTAAAAGCTTCCGCGGGCGCCATCTCACGATAGTCGATAGCAATGGTTTTATTTTCTTCGGCCAGGTGAACCATCATAAAACCGCCGCCGCCAATATTGCCAGCACGAGGTAATGTCACAGCCAGTGCAAACCCTGTTGCCACGGCAGCATCAACCGCATTACCACCTTTAGCTAATATATCGGCACCGACCTGGCTGGCGATCATCTCTTGAGATACCACCATGCCCTTTTGACTGATGACCGGATGAAAGCGCGTGTTTGAGTCCAGAAGCGGCTGCCTATCGGCGGTAACAGCAACGCTGATAACAACAGCTAGCAGAGCAGCAGTGGTTTTGAGGATGGATGTGATCATGTTTAAACTCGCAAACGGGCTGGCAACCAAAGTGGGTCAAATTTAATGCGCCCATTTTTTCTTATTACAGGCTCTATGGCAACCATAAACGCACCAAAAAAAGGCGTAACAACAGATTTTTTTAGGACGGCGCCTCAAAAGACAGTGAGTCGCTAAATAAGACTCTGGGTGGCAGCGATAACACCGTTATTATCAGCATAGACAAAGTCGCCGGGATGGAAGGTAACACCGCCAAAGGTAACCGCTATATCGACTTCGCCAATGCCTTTTTTCTCGGTCTTCATTGGGTGCGTACCCAGTGCCTGAACACCGATATCTGTGGCCATAATTTCATCCGCATCGCGAATGCAGCCATAAATTATAAGACCGCTCCAGCCATTGACTGAGGCCTGCTCGGCCAGCATATCGCCGAGGCAGGCGCGGCGCATACTGCCCCCCGCATCCACTACCATCACGCGACCCTGACCCGGTGTCGCCACCAGCTCTTTAACCAGACTATTATCTTCAAAACACTTAACAGTCAGGATGGGCCCACCAAACTGTTCACGACCACCAAAGTTGCTGAACATGGGCTCGACCACCTGAACCAGATCCGGGTACTCGTCGCAAAGATCTGGTGTTGATTTCATCAGCCTGCTGCCTTGGCTTTTTGGCGGTAGGCATGCAACAGTGGTTCAGTGTAGCCGCTGGGCTGTAACTCTCCTTTAAACACAAGGTCACAGGCCGCCTGAAAGGCGATACTCTCAGTCAAATCTGGGCCCATATTGACATATTCTGGGTCACCGCTATTTTGTCCATCTACCACCGCGGCCATGCGAGTTAATGTCTCCATCACCTGCTCTTGGCTGCAGATACCATGATTTAGCCAGTTGGCCATATGCTGGCTGGAGATACGCAGTGTGGCGCGATCTTCCATGAGCCCCACATTATTGATATCGGGCACCTTAGAACAACCTACACCCTGCTCTACCCAGCGCACGACATAACCCAGTAATCCCTGGGCATTATTATCCAGTTCCAGTTGAATCTGTTCCGCGCTGAGCTTGGTTTCGCCCAGTAACGGGATGGTTAGAATATCATCGACATCAGCCGCTGTTCGACTGGCAATCTGGTCCTGCAAACTGGCGACATCGACCTGATGGTAGTGCATGGCGTGCAGTGTAGCGGCAGTTGGCGAAGGCACCCAGGCGGTGTTAGCACCGGACAGCGGGTGGGCAATCTTGATTTTCATCATATCGGCCATATTGTCCGGTATGGCCCACATACCTTTGCCAATCTGCGCCTTACCCTTAAGGCCACAGGCCAGCCCAACATCAACATTTTGGTTTTCGTAGGCCGATATCCAAGGCATTGCTTTGAGGTCGCCCTTGAGGGCAAATGGGCCAGCATGCATGCTGGTATGGATCTCATCACCGGTGCGATCGAGGAAACCGGTATTAATAAATACCACGCGCCCCTGAGCGGCGCGAATACATTCTTTAAGGTTGACCGAGGTGCGGCGCTCCTCGTCCATAATGCCGACTTTGATAGTGTGACGGTCGAGCCCGAACGCATCTTCGACAGCATCAAAGAGATCATTGGTAAAGGCGACTTCTTCAGGGCCATGCATTTTCGGCTTAACAATGTAGTTGCTGCCGGAGCTGGAGTTTTTGAATGGCCCCTGACCTCTAAGATCATGCAGGGAAATCAGGCTGGTGATAACCGCATCCATGATGCCCTCGGGAATCTCATTGCTCTGGCCATCAATAATCGCCGGATTGGTCATTAGATGACCCACATTGCGCACAAACATCAGACTGCGGCCATTGAGAACTAACTCAGAACCATTGGCAGACGTATAGGTGCGATCAGGGTTCATTGAGCGCACAAAGCTATTACCACCGCGATTAATGGTTTCCTGTAATGTGCCTTTGATCAGTCCCAGCCAATTGCTATAGGCGAGCGCTTTATCCTGAGCATCCACTGCCGCCACCGAATCTTCACAGTCCATAATTGTGGTTAACGCGGCCTCAAGAACTATATCTTTGACGCCGGCTCGATCCACAGCGCCGATCTGGTGGCTATTATCCACTTGAATTTCTATATGTAACCTATTGTTTTCTAACAAGATAGAGCTTGGATCAGCAGCCTCCCCTAGATAGCCCACAAATTGTTCGGGCGCCGCCAATGTGGCTGTTACCTCATCGGCTGTCGTAATAATCAACTGCTGATCTACTACGCGGTAGGCCGTGGCATCAGCATGCGAGCCTGAGGCCAGTGGCACGGAGCTATCTAAGAACGCGCGACCGTAATCGATCACCTTTTGGCCGCGCACTGGATTGTAGGCGCCGGCCTTTTCTGCGCCGCTATCTTCTGCAATCACATCATTGCCATACAGGGCATCATAGAGACTGCCCCAGCGAGCATTGACCGCATTCAGGGCAAAGCGCGCATTCATAATAGGTACCACAAGCTGAGGGCCCGCCTGCTGCGCAATTTCAGCATCGACATTTTCCGGACTAATGCTGAAATCTGGGCCCTCGGGCACCAGATAACCAATGTCTTGTAAAAAAGCTTTGTAAGTTGGGAAATCAAAATCAGCGCGACTGCTTAGATGCCAGGCATCTATCTGAGCCTGCATATCGTCGCGTTTTCCCAGAAGTTCGCGATTTTTAGCAGCAAAATCATCGATTATAGCTGCAAAATTTTCCCAAAACGACTCGACATCAACGCCTGTCCCGGGACAGATCTGATCATTGACCAGATCGTAAATTGGCTTGGCTATCCTTAGTCCTGCACGCTCAATATGCTCACTCATATCTGAATCTCTCACTCAATCGCTTTAAACTCAAAGTCTATTAGCTACATATTAATAAACCAAATTTATGGCTTCTATGTTTGCTATTCACTAAATAGATCGACACTATCTAAGCATCTCTTCTGAAACCGTTTTGATCATCTGGCGCAGCCACTTGTGCCCCGGGTCATGCTGCAGTAGCGGACTCCAAACCATTTTTAAGCGCATGCGCGGAATCTCAAAGGGCGGGTCCATAATCACCACTCTGGAATTATGTTCAAAACTTTTGGCGGCCATAGTGGGAATAGTGACAATAAGATCGTCCTGCTCTCCAAGCAAAAGCGCTGCCTGATAATGGCGCGTAAATAGTGCGATATCACGCTTGGCATCAATCTTGGCCAGAGCCTCATCAACCCAGCCAAGCCTCTGCACATCATCTGGCGTCATGCCCACACCCACACCCATGCCCGTTTTACTGACCCAGACATGCTTGCTGGACAGATAACCCTGCAGATCCCAGTTGTTTAGCACCGGATTGTCGGCACTGATCACGCAGGAAAAGCTATCGTCCCACAGATGCACCTGATGAAATGATTGCGGCAATGTGTCAAACCGGTTGATCACCAGATCTACTTTGCCGCGCTCGACATCGTGAAAGCTGACGTCGCTGGGAGTCATAATATCGAGCCGAATACCGGGTGCGGCCTTGCGTAAATGCCGCAGCAGCACTGGCAATAATGTGGATTCGGTGTAGTCACTGGCCATAATCCGGAAAATGCGGTTGGAGCCGCCAGGATCAAAATCTGTTTTTGGCAGGATGGCATGCTCAGCGGCAGACAGCACATTGCGTACCAGTGGCTGCAGCTCCAGAGCCCTATCTGTCGGCGTCATGCCATCGCTGGTACGCACCAGAATTGGATCGTTAAAGAGATCACGCAATCGCCGCAAACTGTTGGACATCGCGGGTTGGCTGATGCCAAGTTCCTCCGCGGCGCGGGTGACATTGCACTCTCGAAGCAGCACGTCTAGATAGACCAGAAGGTTTAAATCAACTCTTGATATATTCATATGGAAAATGCTCGCAATAAAGACTATCAATTAGATTAATGATGCCATCATACCTAAACTTCTTCCACAGTCAAACAATTGGATTCATAACGGGGTTAAAAACAATGTCTACTTACACGAAAAATATCGCTGAAGTTGCCGAGGTGCTGAAAGGTCATTCGGGCGCCTGGAGTGCAATCAATCCAGAGTCGGCGGCACGAATGCGCGCTCAAAATCGTTTCCAAACTGGCCTCGAAATTGCCAAATACACTGCCGGAATTATGCGTGCAGATATGGCTGAATACGATGGCGACACCTCCGCCTACACACAGTCATTGGGTTGCTGGCATGGATTTATTGGACAACAAAAGCTAATTTCCATCAAAAAGCATTTCGGTTCCACCAAAAAGAAATACTTATACCTGTCAGGATGGATGGTGGCGGCGCTACGCTCTGAGTTCGGCCCTCTTCCCGATCAGTCAATGCATGAGAAAACATCCGTGGCCTCATTGATTGCTGAGCTATATACCTTTTTACGACAGGCCGATGCCCGCGAATTGGGTGGCCTGTTCCGGCAGCTGGATGAGGCTGAGGGCTCTGCGAAAGCGGCGATTCAGGATCAGATTGATAATTTCCAGACCCATGTTGTCCCCATTATTGCCGATATCGATGCGGGCTTTGGTAATGCCGAAGCGACCTATCTGATGGCGAAGCAAATGATTGAGGCCGGTGCCTGTTGTATTCAGATTGAAAATCAGGTCTCTGACGAGAAGCAATGTGGCCACCAGGACGGCAAGGTGACCGTTCCTCACTCCGACTTTTTAGCCAAGATCAATGCCGTTCGTTACGCATTTCTTGAGCTGGGCGTCGATGACGGCGTTATTGTCGCGCGCACCGACTCCTTGGGTGCTGGCCTGACTAAACAGATTGCTGTTACTGAGCAGCCTGGTGATCTGGGCGATCAGTACAATAGCTTTCTCGATGTAGAAGAGATTTCTCCAGCCGATATGAAAAATGGCGATGTGGTGCTTAACCAGAACGGCAAATTGGTGCGTCCCAAGCGACTGCCGAGCAATCTGTTCCAGTTTAAGCCTGGTACCGGTGAAGCGCGCTGTATCCTCGACAGTATTACCAGCCTGCAAAATGGTGCTGATATGATCTGGATTGAAACTGAGAAGCCTCACGTAGGCCAGATTGGTGCCATGATGGATGAGATTCGCAAAGTGGTTCCAAACGCCAAGCTGGTTTATAACAACAGCCCATCATTTAACTGGACACTTAATTTCCGTCAACAAATTTTCGATGCAATGGCAGAAGCTGGCGATGATGTCTCTGCCTATGATCGCAGTGATCTGATGAATGTTAGCTACGATGATTCTGCTCTGGCCGCCGCAGCTGACGAGAAGATTCGCACGTTCCAAGCTGATGCCGCCAAGCATGCTGGTATTTTCCACCACTTGATCACCCTGCCGACTTACCACACTGCTGCACTGTCTACTGACAATTTGGCAAAAGAGTACTTTGGTGAGCAGGGTATGCTGGGCTACGTAGCCGGTGTGCAGCGCAAAGAAATCCGTCAGGGTATCGCCTGCGTTAAGCACCAAAATATGGCTGGCTCGGATATGGGTGATGATCATAAAGAGTACTTTGCTGGAGACGCGGCACTCAAGGCGTCGGGTAAAGACAACACCATGAATCAGTTCTAAACTGTAACCCGGTGTTAAAAAGGGTGGCGTTTATCGCCGCCCTTTTTTGTTCCCGTCGATAAATCGAAGCAGATTAATTCTCTAAAATCGGTATAATCTTCGCCTGCGTACAACCTTCCATACAATCAGTTTCGAGCGAGCTATCTTGAAGACAGAATTTCTTGGCAAGACCCTTTCGGGCCCATTTACAGTTCCCTCTGGAATTGTCACCACAGCCACTTCGATTATTCAGTATGTATTTGACCATATGCCCCAGGTTGGCGTATTGACAACCAAAAGTGTTGGCCCCGATGTGCGCGCGGGTAACCGCGAGCCAGTCTATAGCCAGTATGCGCCGGGCTGCTTTGTCAATGCTGTGGGTCTAACCAATCCGGGGGCTAGAGCCGCCGCCGAGGCTATGGGCAAATTGCGTATTCCCGAAGACCGTTTCCTGTTGGTGTCGATCTTTGGCGGCAGTGTCGAAGAGTTTGTCGAGGTGGCTAAAATTATGGCGCCTGTGGCCAATGGTCTGGAGTTAAATCTCTCCTGCCCCCACGCCAAAGGCTACGGTATGGCTATGGGCCAAGATCCTGAACTGGTGCGTGAAGTGACCGCTGCGGTAAAGGCTGTGGTCGATATTCCCGTGATCCCAAAGCTAACGCCTAACACCCCTAATATAGGTGAGATTGCTCTGGCTGCAGTGGCTGGAGGTGCCGATGGCCTCTGTGCGATTAACACAGTCGGCCCAGGTTATACCTCATCTCATGGTCACCCGGTACTGAGTAATGGTGCCGGTGGCATGTCGGGTAAAGGCGTCCTGCCAATCGCCCTTAAATGCGTGCGCGAAATTGCCGCGGTCACCGATGTCCCTATTATCGGCTGTGGAGGCGCCAGCAGTGCTGCTGACGCTCGTGAATTTATCAATGCTGGCTCGACCATTGTCGGTGTAGGCTCTGCTCTAACCGGTATGACGACCGATGATATGGCCAGCTACTTTAATCAGCTTGAATCCGATATCTGCTTTGATTCCGATAAGGCTGAGGCGCATATTCGCTATGACATTGATATGGACTTTACGCCAGTAGTACTGGTTGAAAATAAGCGGGTATGTGAGGATATCTGCGTGCTGACCTTTGATCGCAAGATCAATATTCAGGCAGGGGAATTTGTCTTTCTATGGGTGCCCGGCTTGGGCGAAAAACCTTTTTCAGCACTGGCCGATGACCCCTTCCAACTCGCCGTTATCGATGTGGGTATCTTTACCCATGGGCTGATGGATCTGGCGGTGGGTACCGAGGTCTATGTGCGCGGCCCCCATGGTATTGCGGCAACACCACCGGAAGGTTCCAAGATTATGGCAGTGGCTGGCGGTACTGGGCTGGCCGCGGTGTATCAGCTGGCCAGAGACTTTGGCAATGCCGAGGTCTTTACCGGTGCCCGCACCGCAGAGCGACTCTATTACCTCGATGAATGTAAAGAGATTGCTGAGGTGCATGTTGCAACAGACGATGGCAGCGAGGGCTTTAAAGGCGTGGTAACTGAGTTATTGCGCGCGCGCCTGCAAAAGATGTCTCAAACTGAACTAGATAATTTGGTGTTCTACAACTGTGGCCCCGCACCTATGGTGCATGCCGCTGCTGCTGTTCAGCGAGAGTTCTGTAACGATGATCAAATACACAGTGCCATCGATTACCTGACCAAATGTGGCGTCGGTATCTGCGGTGCCTGCGCCTCACCAGATGGCAGGCGTATCTGTGTGGATGGGCCCTTTATGCAAGGGACGCCAGAGCGCCCCTAAAAGACTGTCGAGCCAGACGGCTAATCAATAAAGCGTCTCACCATTGGCGGCCATTGCGCGCAGCTTCTCGGTGGGACGATACAGCTCACTGATAGACGTATATTTATCGGCGCGCTCACAGACTTCCTGCAGACCAATCTCATCCATCCAGCGGCAGATGCCACCGCGGAATGCCGGGAAGCCAACACCGTAAATCAGTGACATATCGGCCTCTGCTGGCGAGGCGACCACGCCCTCTTCTAAGCAGTGAATCATTTCCATGGCCATGGCGATCATCAGGCGATCAACAATTTCATCTGCATCAACCGCATTAGCTTCACCGTAGAGGTTTGCCAACATCGCAATCACATCCGGATCTACTGCTTTGCCTGGCTTACCTTTTTCATTGAGCTCGTAACGGTAGTAACCCAGTCCATTTTTCTGACCCAGTCGCTCGGCGTTGAAGATGGCCTCTGTAGGCCAAACATCTGCAGTCTTTTTAAAGCGTTCGGGCAGGCCATCAATCATGACTGGATAGCAATGATTAATCGTATCTATACCGATAACATCCATTAGATAGGCTGGCCCCATAGGCAATCCCCAGCTCTCCATTACTTTGTCGACCTGCTGGAAGTCAGCACCTTCGGCGAGCATCATCTCAAGCCCAAATAACATGGCAAATAACACGCGATTAACCAGGAAACCGGGGCAATCATTGACCACAATGGGCTTTTTGCCCAGACCCAGTGCATAGGCACACACGGCTGCCACTGTGGCATCAGAGGTTTTCTTACCGCGGATAATTTCCACCAGCGGCATCGCATGCACTGGATTAAAAAAGTGCATGCCACAGAAGTTTTCTGGGCGCTCTAATGACTCTGCCAGCCGAGTGATCGATATAGTCGAGGTATTAGAGGTAATCACCGCCGAGGCTGCCAACTGAGATTCTACGGCAGGCAATACCTGCTTTTTAACGGCTTCTAGTTCAACCACGGCTTCCACCAACATATCGCACTTGGCGATATCGCCATCGGCCAGCGTCGGATGAATCTTAGCTAGAATTTTCTCGGCCTTTTTCTCATCGATCTTACCGCGTTTAACCGACTTGGCGAGCAGTTTGCTGGCCTCTTGAATACCAAGGTCAAGGGCGGGCTCGGCAATATCTTTCATCACCACCTCATAGCCTCTAATGGCATTTTGATAGGCAATACCGCCACCCATAATGCCGGCACCAATAACCCCAGCCGTATTAATCGGCGCTGGTTTGTGGGCTACAGCGCGATTCTTAGCCTGCTTAACCACATATTGATCATTTAAAAACAGACCCACCATAGCCCGCGCCTGAGATGTTTGGGAAATCTCATAGAAAGCTTCGTTCTCACACCTAATGGCTTCATCACGGCCTAGACCAGCAGCCTTAGTCACTAGATCAACCACCATTAGAGGTGCTGGGTAGTGGCTGCCTACTCTACCCACCACGGCTGCGCGGTAATTGGATGAGGCCGCTTCAAGCTCGGCATCAGACAGTGTCAGTGGAGACAATTTTTGCTGACGACGAGCCTGATAATTACGGCTACCATCGGCCATTTCCTGCAGCGCCTTTAGTGACTCCGCACGCAATAGTTCTGGCTCGACAATCATATCGACCGCACCAGCCTCCTGAGCGGCTGCTGGCTTCTGTTGCGCGCCAGAGGTAATCCAATGGACGGCAGCTGTATAGCCAACAAGTCTTGGCAGGCGCACTGTACCGCCCCAACCGGGCAGTATTCCCAAGCTAGTTTCGGGCAGGCCAATCGCCGCTTTAGATGAGATAACACGCAGGTCGCAGGCCAGACAGATTTCAAAACCACCGCCCAGAGCAAAGCCATTAATAGCGGCCACTGAGGGGTATGGCAGATCTTCAATCTCAGAGAACAACGCATTGGCGACCTGCGCGCCGGCAATAAAATCTTCTTTAGACGAAGAGAACATGGCTTTAAATTCAGTGATATCTGCACCCACTACAAACACCGACTTGCCACTAGAGAGCAGCAGCCCTCTAATATCTTTCTGTTGCTTGAGCGTATCTACTGCTTGCCGAAGTTCACCCAGAGTTTCTTCATTAAATTTATTAACTGAGCCACTTTGGCTGTCGAATTTAATCTCTGCAAAATCATTGTCTAGTCTTGTCAGGCTGAGTGTCTGTCCTTCAAACATAAGATGCTTTCCCATAATCTGATAATTAGTATTTTAATAGAAGGCGCTATTCTAGCTTTGTTAGTGGTCTAGTCTATGATTTACTGCGACTAAAAGTAGCCATACCCATTATTTGGATAGCCATTTATGACATTGCGCGAGAAAATGCATCGTGAACAGCAACTTAAAACGCTCTTTGAGCAGGCTCAGAGACATGCGTTTGACTATGCCGATGGCGCTTTAGAGCGCAATGTTTTTCCCTCTGCTCAGGCACTTGCGGATCTTGGTCAGTTCGATGAGCCCCTGCCTGCTAGCTCAGGTGATGCTGAATCAATACTCACAAAGCTGCATAGCCACGGCTCCCCGGCTTCTGTCGCTCAAACTGGGGGCCGCTACTTTGGTTTTGTTAATGGTGGCATTCTTCCCGTGACTCTGGCGACCAAATGGCTAACCGATTTTTGGGATCAGAACACGGCGCTGCATGCCATGTCGCCAATCACCTCAAAATTAGAAGACATCTGTGAACAGTGGCTGCGCCAGTTATTTAACCTGCCGGACAATACGGTGGCGGGTTTTGTTAGTGGGACCTCGTCGGCTATCTTCTGTGGCCTTGCTGCGGCACGTTACCGTGTCTACAAGAACCATGACTGGGACTTTAACAAGCGCGGCCATAACGGTGCGCCGCCTATCCGAATTATTGCAGGTCGTCATACCCATGGAGCAGTCGTTAAAGCCATCGTCCTACTCGGCTTTGGTATCGATAATATTGAATGGGTTGACTGTGATGAGCAGGGTCGCATTCTGCCCAACGCCATGCCGCCACTCGATGATAGCTGCATTATTTTATTGCAGGCGGGCAATGTAAATTCTGGGGCCTTTGATCCATTGCATACAATCTGTGACAACGCCAATGCCGCTAATGCCTGGGTCCATATTGATGGTGCCTTTGGTCTGTGGGCCGCTGGTAGCAAACGGCTCAGCTATCTCACTGAAGGTATGGAGAAAGCCCACTCCTGGTCGGTGGATGGCCATAAAACCCTCAACACACCCTATGACAGCGGTATATTGCTGTGCCGCGACAAAGATGCCTTGGTCATGGCTTTGCAGGCCTCCGGCGCCTATTTAAACTTTAGTGAGAGCCGCGATGGCATGCTCTATACCCCGGAGATGTCTCGCCGCGCCCGGGCCGTCGAACTCTGGGCGGCACTTAAATATCTTGGCAGCGAAGGCGTCGACGAGCTGGTTTATGGCCTACATGAGCGTGCGGTGCAGTTTGCCGATGAGCTGAGGGCTGCCGATTTCAAGATACTCAATGATGTGGTATTTAATCAGGTCATTGTTGCTCCCAGCCATGACGACGAGACTACTCAAGCGATTATTGAGGCTATTCAGCAATGCGGGGAATGTTGGGTCGGTGGCTCGCTATGGAAGGGACAAAAAGTGATTCGCATCAGTGTCTGCTCCTGGGTTACCAGCGCTGAGGATGTGAGTCGTTCGGTGCAGGCCTTTATCTGGGCAAGACAGTCTATTTGCGGAAAATAATGACATCTGAGCCAATAAACTCAGGCGTTGATCCCCATTGTTGGCCCAGATAGGCAAAGGTTTGCTGACTAAAGAAGCTGATATGAGTCAGGTCATTTTTATAATGCCAGTTGGCAAAGGCATCTCGGTCTCTCACCTGTTTGGTCATTAACCCCAGATAGCCACCGGGTGCCAATAGACTCCACAATCTCTGTAACTCCGTACCGGGGTGCGCCAGATGCTCAACCACTTCGGTACTGGTAATGAAGTCATACTGGCTCTCTAGTACTGCGGGGTTATTAGCATAGTAGAGGTCGTAGAGTGCCATAGAATGGCCCTGCTCCTCTAGCATCGCCGACAATGTTGGCCCGGGCCCACTGCCAAAATCCAAACCCTGACTACCCGCCTTAAGCCGATCTAATAATGGCTTGGTAAGGCGTCTTAAAAACTCACGATAGCCCTGATCATCTGGAGAATTTTGATGCTGATCATAGATGACTTTTTCATCTTGCTGGCTCAGTTGCTGATGGGTTGGCACAAACACCAGTCCGCACCGAGAACAGTGCAGGTAGTCTCTGCGCTGATCGCTATGATAGGCAGCAATAGAGTGGCCGTCACATAAGGGACACTGCAATGCTTGTTTACTGCTAGCCTGATTTTGCACCAATCCCCCTAGGTTTTACCTGTCAGCAAAGCATCTTATTTTGTATTGAGATATGCCGCAAAGTGTCAGACACTGGCAGCATAACAACCACATAATAATAAGATTAAGACGCCATGGACAATAGTAGATACGACTGCCTATTCGAGCCCCTACAAATTGGCCCAGTAACCGCGCCCAATCGCTTCTATCAGGTCCCCCACTGCAATGGTATGGGCCATCTTCGCCCCCAGTCATTGGCCGCTATGCGCGGTGCTAAGGCTGAAGGAGGCTGGGGCGTTGTCTGTACAGAAATGATGGAGATACATCCTACCTCAGACGTGACACCCTATGTCGAAGGTCGCCTGTGGGACGATGGTGATATGGGTGCGCTCCGGCTGATGACCGATGCTGTCCATCAATATGGGTCGCTGGCTGGTGTTGAGCTGGCCCATAGCGGCTCTTCCACCGGCAATCTATATTCTCGCGAAGTACCTCTGGCCCCAAGCCATACTGCCTGCTATGACAATCTGCCAGTTTACGCACGGGCCATGAACAAAAAGGATATCGCCGACTTCCGTCACTGGCATCGTCAAGCGGCACTGCGCGCCAAAACTGCGGGATTCGATATAATCTATGTCTATCTTGGCCACGATCTGACATTGCTGCAGCATTTCTTGTCGCCGCGTCATAACCGGCGCAACGATGAATATGGCGGTAGTCTGGTGAATCGCGTGCGCCTGTTAAAGGAGATTCTTGACGATACTAAAGAAGCGGTCGGCGATCTCTGCGCTGTGGCATGTCGTTTTGCCGTGGATGAGTTAATCGCAGATGGCGGCTTGCGCTGTGATGATGAGGGTCGTGAAGTCATCGAAATGTTGGCTGATATTCCCGACCTCTGGGACCTCAATATCTCTGACTGGTCAAATGATTCCCAGACCTCAAGATTTGCTGAAGAGGGTTATCAAGAGCCCTTTACGACCTTCGTTAAACAGGTTACCAAAAAGCCAGTGGTAGGTGTGGGTCGTTATACCAGCCCGGATAAAATGGTGTCGCTGATTAAAGGCGGTGTATTGGATATGATCGGCGCGGCCAGACCCTCGATTGCCGATCCCTTTTTACCCAATAAGATTCGTGAGGGCCGCGTTGAAGATATTCGCGAATGTATTGGCTGTAATATCTGTGTCACCGGCGATATGAACAGCTCACCAATACGCTGTACGCAGAATCCAACCATGGGCGAAGAGTGGCGCAAAGGCTGGCATCCAGAAATAATTCCCACGAAAAAAACTGATGATGCGGTACTGGTGGTAGGTGCCGGGCCTGCTGGTATGGAGCTGGCCATGTCATTGGGTAAACGGGGTTATCAGGTCACTCTCGCTGAGGCCTCTACTCAACTTGGCGGCAGGGTTTTGCAAGAATCCGCCCTGCCGGGTTTGACGGCCTGGAAACGTGTGGCAGATTACCGTGCGCTTTGGCTGCGTAAAGCCTCCAATGTAGAACTGTATTTTGATAGCGCCCTCAGTGCTCGAGAATTGCTGAGCTTTGATATCCCCCATATCTATCTGGCTACCGGTGCCTACTGGCGCCGCGACGGCATCAGCCGCTCAACACCATTTTCAATTGAGGGCTTGGATAGCAGCCTGATATTTACCCCAGATGATATCTTTGCCGGCAATCTGCCCGCAGGCAAAGTCACTCTTTTTGATGATGACAATTTTTATATGGGCGGTGTGATTGCCGAGAAGCTAGTGGCCGCCGGCTGTCAGGTTAGCTTTGTAACCAATGATGCGCTGGTATCACCCTGGACGGTTTATACCATGGAGCAGCATCGCATTCAGACGCGATTACTAGAGCTGGGGGTAATCATCTACACCCAGCAAAACCTGATTCGTATTGAGTCAGACCACTCTGTTCTCTCCTGTATCTATACTGATAAAAAGCAGCTTATTGATACAGATGCTCTGGTAATGGTCACCGAGAAATTGCCCCATGAACAGCTCTATAAAACAGTGACTGCAGAGCAGGCTATTAACTCTGAGCTATGGCAGCAGAGTGGTATTCGCAGTTTGACCACTGTGGGTGACTGTCATGCGCCAGGTACCATTGCCAACGCAGTCTATTCAGGCCATCTCAATGCTCGTCAGCACGATGAAACACAGGCCCCTGAAATCGCTTTTGAACGCGAGCGAGTGCGATTACCAAAAAGTGACGGATAATTTGCCAGATAGTATGATTTCACATTGACGGAAACCGGCTTGGTCAGTATTATGCGCGCTCTCGAAAGAGACCGCATGGTAAGACATTCGGGGATTAGCGCAGTCTGGTAGCGCGCCTGCTTTGGGAGCAGGATGTCGGGGGTTCGAATCCCTCATCCCCGACCACTTTCCGGCTTGTAAAATGCGCCCGTAGCTCAGCTGGATAG
>JAQWUP010000068.1 GCA_029242085.1 Porticoccaceae bacterium | reverse complement strand
ATGGTATCGATAAAACCGCCGGCGACAGTGTTGTTGCTGTGTACGATCTCGGTGGTGGTACCTTTGATATTTCGATTATTGAAATCGCCGATGTCGATGGTGAGAAGCAATTTGAAGTGTTGGCTACTAACGGTGATACATTCCTTGGTGGTGAAGACTTTGATATGCGTCTGATCGAGTATTTGTCAGAGGAGTTTAAAGTCGATAGCGGTATCGATATTCACGGTGACCCACTGGCAATGCAGCGCCTTAAAGAGGCTTCTGAAAAAGCCAAGATTGAGCTGTCTTCAAGTGCACAGACCGAAGTTAATCTGCCCTATATCACTGCTGATGCCACAGGTCCTAAGCACCTGGTTGTTAAGTTGACACGTGCCAAACTTGAGTCCTTAGTTGAAGACCTGGTTGAGCGCTCTTTGACGCCATTGAAAGTCGCGCTTAAAGATGCCGGAAAGTCCACGTCTGAGATCGATGAAATTATCTTGGTTGGTGGTCAGACTCGCATGCCGCTGGTACAAGAAAAAGTGACCGCATTTTTCGGTAAAGAGCCACGTAAAGATGTGAACCCTGACGAAGCCGTTGCTGTCGGTGCAGGTCTGCAGGGTGCAGTTCTGGCTGGAGATGTAACCGATGTACTGCTTCTGGATGTAACTCCCCTGAGTCTGGGCATTGAAACCATGGGTGGCGTTGCCACACCAGTGATCGAGAAAAACACTACGATTCCTACTAAGAAATCACAGATTTTCTCTACCGCTGACGATAACCAGACCGCAGTGACTATTCACGTGGTTCAAGGTGAGCGCAAGCAGGCCACAGGCAATAAATCATTGGGCCGTTTTGATCTGGCTGATATTCCACCAGCACCACGCGGCATGCCTCAGATTGAAGTAACATTTGATATTGATGCTAACGGGATTCTGAACGTAGGTGCGAAAGATAAGGCGACTGGCAAAGAGCAGTCGATTATTATTAAAGCATCTTCAGGTCTGTCTGATGATGAGATCGATGCAATGGTCAAAGATGCTGAAGCCAATGCTGCAGAAGATGAAAAGTTTGCCGAGCTGGTACAGGCGCGCAATACCGCTGATGGCCTGGCTCATGCCGCCAGAAAGACTCTCGAAGAAGCAGGTGACAAGGCCAGTGATGAAGAGAAGGCGGCAATTGAAGCTGGCATCAAACAGGTAGAGGAAGCGGTGCAGGGTGATGATAAAGAAGCGATTGACGCGGCCGCCGGTATTCTTTCTGAGGCCTCATCTGGCCTAGCACAAAAAATGTATGCAGAGCAGGCCGAAGCGGGTCAAGCTGAAGGCGGCGAACAGGCCGCTGGCGAAGATGCGATGGATGCAGAGTTTGAAGAAGTAAAAGAAACAGAAGAAGAGAAAGAGAAAGAAGACGGCAAGTAAGTGCTTAGGATTTTTTCTTCTTCCATTAGGCGCGGGCTCTGTTCCGCGCCTAGTTATATCAGCAATAGTTAGGAATAAAGAACCAAGTTATGGCCAAACGTGACTACTACGAAGTACTGGGTGTTGAAAACGGCGCCTCTGATGCCGAAATTAAGAAGGCCTTTCGCCGCATAGCGATGAAACATCACCCTGACCGCAATCCAGGTGATAGCAGTGCAGAGGAGAAGTTTAAAGAGGCGCAGGAAGCCTATGAAATTCTCGGAGACGATGACAAAAAGGCGGCTTATGACCGCTTTGGTCATGCTGGTGTTGACGGTAACTCCGGTGGCGGCGGGGGTGGCTCTGGCTTTGGGGATGTGTTCGGGGATGTCTTTGGCGACATCTTTGGTGGCGGTGGCCGAGGCGGTCGCAGTGGCCCTGCGCGAGGCTCAGATCTAAGGTATGACCTGCAGTTAGATTTAGAGGATGCAGTAAGGGGCAAAACTGTGCAGATTGACGTGCCCACCATGAGTGCCTGTGATCCCTGTGATGGCTCTGGTGCTCGCAAAGGGTCATCACCTGTTACCTGCGATACCTGTGGAGGTGTTGGTCAGGTACGCATGTCTCAGGGTTTCTTCTCAGTACAGCAGGCCTGCCCAAAATGTCATGGTCGTGGTCAGATAATTTCTGATCCCTGCGGTCAATGCCATGGTCAGGGCGTCAAGGAGGAGCGTAAGACATTATCTGTTAAGATTCCTGCGGGAGTCGATACAGGGGATCGTATTCGTTTAGCTGGCAAGGGTGAGGCAGGACCTCAGGGTGGCCCCACCGGTGATCTATATGTACAGATGCATGTCCGTGATCATGCAATATTTGATCGCGATGGTGCTAATTTGCACTGCGAAGTACCAATTAGTTTCGCTCAGGCAGCATTGGGTGGCGAGCTTGAAGTACCGACTTTATCTGGAAAGGTAAAGCTGAAGATTCCGGTAGAAACTCAAAGCGGAAAGTTGTTTCGCCTGCGCGGTAAAGGAGTTAGTCCGGTTCGCGGTGGTGCTACTGGAGACCTGCTATGTCGTGTCATTCTTGAAACGCCGATAAATTTAAATGCAGAGCAAAAAGAGCATCTTAAACAGTTTGACAAAAGCTTGGCTGGTAAAAGTAAGCATTCTCCGCGCACCAATAACTGGTTTGATGGGGTAAAGAAATTCTTCGATAATTTAACTGGTTGATAGTAGAGTATCGTTTTTTAGTGGCGACACAAACAGGAGTATCACCATGAGTAATATTGCAATAATAGGCGCTGGCGGCCGCATGGGGAAAGCTCTGATCGAGGTAATCTCGCAAACTGAAGGTGTGCAGCTTACTGCAGCGCTCGAACGACCAGACAGCTCATTAATCGGCGTTGACGCTGGAGAATTGGCTGGTATTGGGCGCAATAATATTGCTGTAGTGGCTTCTCTTGAGGCCGCAGATTCCTTTGATGTGTTAATCGACTTTAGTGTTCCAGCAGTGACCGCAGTCAATGCCAAATTCTGTGCCCAGCATGGCAAGAAAATGGTGATAGGCACCACAGGTCTGAATGATGAGCAGCTAGAGCAGGTTCAAATAGCAAGCCGCAGTAACGCTCTGTGTATGGCCTCTAATTACGCTACCGGGGTAAACCTAGTATTCAAACTCGCCGAATTGGCGGCCTCAGTGTTGGGCGATGAAGTTGATATTGAAATTAGTGAAGCCCATCACCGCCATAAGATTGATGCTCCGTCAGGAACGGCGCTATCTCTTGGTGAGTCTGTAGCAGGCGCCTTGGGCCGCGATTTAAAAGAAGTGGCCGTGTATGGGCGCGAGGGCCAAACTGGGGCGCGCGACCGCCAAACCATTGGCTTTGCAACAGTGCGAGCCGGAGACATTGTCGGCGATCATACTGTACTGTTTGCCGCCGAGGGTGAGCGAGTAGAGATTACTCACAAGGCCTCTAGTCGAACAGCCTTTGCTCGCGGAGCTGTCCGGGCCGCCAAGTGGCTCGGTGATAAAGAACCTGGACTGTTTGATATGCAGGATGTGTTGGGTCTCGTGTAAAAGCACAAAAATATCGCCGACAGTGATAGACAAAATCTGCCTTCTTCCATACAATGCTCTCCTAACACCGCTACTAATAGGCGGTCTCGTTCCGAGAGGTTAGGCTACAGCAGAATAGATTATTTAAGCGAGATGAGACGATCAGTTTCATCTCGCTTTTTTGCAAATATAAGTAACAGACTGCTGTCATATTCGGATTTTTCGATGTCTAGATGCCACTCATACTCGAGTGACATTTTAACTATTTAGGAGGTTGTGTGAAT
>JAQWUP010000043.1 GCA_029242085.1 Porticoccaceae bacterium | reverse complement strand
GATGCTATTACAGCCGCTGGCGGCAGTGCCGAGGCGCTGGCTTGCCATGTTGGCAATATGGGTGATATTGAAAACTGTTTTGCTCAGATCAAGCAGACGCATGGCAAGCTGGATATTCTTATAAATAATGCGGCCACCAATCCCTACTTTGGGCATATTCTGGATACCGATCTGGGGGCCTATACCAAGACGGTTGATGTTAATATTCGCGGCTATTTCTTTATGTCGATTGAAGCGGGTAAAATGATGCGCGAGAACGGCGGTGGTTCTATTGTGAATACAGCGTCGATTAATGGTTTGCAGCCCGGACCGATGCAGGGTATCTATTCAATTACCAAGGCTGCGGTGATCAATATGACAAAATCCTTTGCCAAAGAATGTGGCGGCTTGGGTATTCGAGTGAATGCGCTACTGCCGGGCATGACCAAAACTGCATTTGCCAGCGCCCTGTTTAGCGATGAGAAAATCTATAGTCAGGCCGTTGCGACTATTCCGATGCATCGCCATGCCGAGCCGGATGAGATGGCGGGTACTGTGCTGTACCTGGTGTCGAATGCGGGGAGTTACACCAATGGGGAGTGCATTGTTGTGGATGGTGGATTGACAGTTTAGGGCCTAAGCCTATCCTGTGATTCTTGGAGAAATAGAGAGTCTGGAAAAGAACTGGTGGTGGTAAATATTTTTTTCTGGGGCTTTTGGTTTCGAGCGGACTAGCCTCTGCAGAGACTATGTGGAAAGTTTACTGACTTTGAAGGGGCCAGAGATGCGATGCGCTCAGCATGACAATATGTTGAGTCTTCCTGAACATAGTGAAGGATCTAGGGATGCTTCGCTGCGCTCAGCATGACGGTCGCATTAATTCGGCCAATAAATAAACTCATCGCCTTCTTCGAAGGGTTCATTACTGGTCTTATCAATCAACTGCGGCGAATTAGATACACTGGGCCAAAGTGGCTCGACCTGCTCAGCATTATGAGCGGCCAACAATCCCTCTAACTCAGCTACCTTATCCAGATTATCTGCCGCCAAGTTGACCTGTTCTGTGGGATCCATCGCCAGATTAAATAACCATTTTGCCTTGGGTGCTGGTTGGGGCAAGTGGGACTGCTCGGCACGGATTAACTTCCACCCCTTATGCAGCACTGTCTGCTGATGGCCCTCACGCCAAAATAACGTTTGGTGGGGCACTCCCTCAATGTCATTGCGAATATAGGGCAGTAAATCAACGCCATCTATCTTGCGATCCCGGGGTAACTGGGCGCCAGCTGCCGCGGCAATGGTGCTGTAGATATCATTGTGGTGAATTGGGGCTTCCATGATACTTCCGGCGTTTATCTGGGCTGGCCACTTGGCCATAAAGGGCACATGGGTACCGCCCTCAAAATGATTGAGCTTCCAACCGCGATAGGGTTTATTGACATCGGGCAAGCCTATATAGCCGGCCCCGCCGTTATCGCTGGTAAAAATAATTAATGTGTTGTCACTTAGCCCATTATCTTCCAGCGCTTGAGTTACTCGCTGCACACTGCGATCTACCGCGCGGATCATCGCTGAGTACACGCGCAATCTATGATCTTTGATATGGCTGAGTGCGTCGTAATCCTCGCGGCTGGCCTGCAGAGGGTTGTGAATACCCCAGTGAGCCAGATATAAAAAGAAGGGTCGATGGCGATTGTGCTCGATCACCTTCACGGCTTCGTCGGTGTAATAGTCGGTCACATATCCCCGTGGCTTAAATTGCTCATTGGGCTCACCCATGCCATTAAAGTTGACCGAGTAACGGCCCGTAGCCCACACCATGCGATCAATGCGGTCGTCACTCACCTTGGCATTCACTACCTGAGGATGGTCTTCTGGTAAATACAGGCCGCCTTTAAGGTATAAGCTATCATCAAAACCCTGCTTTAGCGGCACCATGTCTCCGACGGAACCCAGATGCCATTTACCTATATGGGCGCTGTAATAGCCCTGCTGCTTGAGCAATTCGGCAATAGTGACCTCTGAGTTGGGCATGCCCAATTCACCCATAGGTTTCATATTTTTGGCGTTTTCAGAGTCCAACAATTGGGGGACTGACGACGGATTCAATTCATCCATCCAGCGAAAAATGGTCACCCCGGCTTTAAAAAATGGGGTAAATTCAAAACCAAATCTGGTGGCGTAGCGGCCGGTCATTATCGAGGCACGAGACGGCGCACAGACTGCATTTGCGGCATAGCCATTGGTAAAGGCCACGCCCTGCTCGGCCAAGGCATCAATATTGGGAGTTTGCAATGTGCCATCGCCCGCACCGCCGTTGTAGAGGGAAATATCATTAAAACCCATATCGTCGGTAACAATGAGTATGATATTTGGCGGCCTGTCAGCTGGTGTAGCCGCCATATCCGGCCCGACAGACCAGTTGATGAGGCGATTATCTGCAATGGGGCTGGTTAATTCCAGGAGTTTTGGTGCTCCCCAAACCAACAGCTCAACACGGTTTTGCCAGCCGGTGAAACCAGCAATGGCCAATACAACGATAAGGGCGAATAGTTTTTTCATAGTGCAACCATTAGGCCTCTGCTGGGCGCAATTTGGTTATCCAATAGCTGGTTCCAATGCTGCGCCAGGCTCTCTGCCCCATAAACCCATTCAATATTAATATCATTGGCCACTCGCCCAGCCACAGTGGCACTGGCGGTCATGGCTTTGACCATAGCGACTCCCGGGCCCCATTCTTTATTGCGCTTTTCAATTTGCCCCGGCGCAAAGAAGAATCGAGGACGAGCGCCGGGTAGCTCACCCACCTTGCCGCCCTCCTGCCAATGGCTTGCGCCCACCATGCAGCTTTCGAACATATTCTCTCCAATATGATTATGCAGGCTAATGGTGAGCCGGGCATCGCCGGACATATCCACATAGGCGGTGGGTAGTGAGGCGTCGATCTCTGCTTCGTTGTTGTAGAGCACTATCTGGTCACAGCAACCCAGGCTTTTAACAAACTCCACATTGCCCGGAGAGGTCACACCAATTACTGACTG
>JAQWUP010000066.1 GCA_029242085.1 Porticoccaceae bacterium | reverse complement strand
TATCGGCCCGGTCACTATTGAATTTGGCCTGACGCCTATTCAAGCCGGGTTTGTGGTCGCCGCACCCACTCTCTCCAGCGCCATTGGAACATTACTGATCGGCCCCTTGAGTGATGCCTTTGGGCGCAAAAAAATCCTCACATTTATTGCCCTTATCTACTTAGTCTCTGCCGTTTTATCGGCACTTTCCACCTCTTACATTATGTTACTCGTGGCGCGAGGACTGGGTGGATTTGCCTTTACCTCATTGGTTATTGCTCCTATGTACATTGCCGAGATTGCACCAGCACATCGGCGCGGCAAAATGGTATCAGTCAATCAGTTAAATATTGTTATAGGCCTTTCAGCCGCGTATTTCGCCAACTACTACATTCTAGGCCTAAGCTCCTCCGGAGCAGAATGGGTCAGCGCCTGGGGGCTTGATCAAAATGCCTGGCGCTATATGCTAGGTTTTGAAATTGTCCCCGCACTGGTATATCTGGTCGCGCTATTTGCTATTCCCGACAGCCCTCGCTGGTTGATCCAAAAAGAGAGAGCGCAGGAAGCACGCGCAGTCATGGCGAAACTAGTGCCTGCTGACCAGGTTGATGGTGAAATATCGCTGATCATCCAGAGCTCTGCCACCAAAAACGAATCACTATGGGCGCGCATTGGCGGTATTTTTGGGCCCAAGGTGCGACTGGCATTAATAGTCGGCATTATTGTGGCTGTGGTGCAACAGATTACCGGCATTAACGCTATCTTCTTTTATGCGCCAACCATCTTCGAACAGAGCGGAATTGGCACCGATGCAGCCTTCGCTCAGGCTGTCTTGGTGGGTTTGATCAATGTTGTGTTTACTTTGGTAGCGATTGCCCTAATTGATCGCTGGGGTCGCAGACCATTATTGCTGGTTGGTCTGTCTGGTATCGCTATCAGCATGGCGCTTTGCACCTATGGTTTCTCTCAAGCCACTTATGAATTGAAATCAGAATCTGTAGCGCAAATCCAACTGATGGAAGCCACTGGTGCCAACTTTGATGCCGGCCAACTCAACCTCTTGGTGGGCACGGTCTATCAAAGTGATGTGGAATTTAAGACGGCCGTGTCCGAGGCCATAGGCGCCGAGGCTGCGCGCAAGTATGAAAGTGAGCTGATCAAGAGTTCAGCCCAAATGAATGCGGTATTGATACTAGTCGGCATTCTTGGATTTGTCGCGTCGTTTGCTATGTCCCTGGGTCCAGTAATGTGGGCCCTGTTCAGTGAGATATTTCCCAATCAGTTGCGCGGCGTGGCCATCTCTTTTGTTGGCATGATCAACAGCATGGTCAGTTTTATGGTGCAGCTGTTGTTCCCGCTGGAACTCAGTGTGCTGGGCGCAACTCTGACCTTCTTCTCATACTTTGTATTTGCGGTAATCGGCCTGGTTCTGGTTGCCTGGCTGCTGCCAGAAACCAAAGGTAAGTCTCTTGAAGAGCTGGAGACTATGTTTGGCAAAAAATCAGCGGCAGGAAGCACTGCTTAATTATTAAGAGTTTTTGGACATTTAGATCGGTCTAGGCAAACAAATTGTTCAGATCGATCACCTACAATCCAAGGCCCGTCGACCGAACAGCACAGGTCAGAATGTCGATAAAGGTAAATCTCTCTGAGTGGGTTACGCTAATCACCACCGTCACCGGTAACTATTATTCAATAAATGGGTTAAAAATCACATATTCCTCGAAGACATTATCAATGTCACCCAAAGATCTACGAAGAGCCGCTTAGGTGTTTATCCTGGTATAACAGTATCCAACCCAACCACCAGAAGGCCAAGGCCCGCACACCAAATCGCGCAGGCGAGAATATCAAACATAGTAAATCTCACCCGATCAGTACCGCTAATACCGACCATCATCGGTACTAGGCTGCGCACTGCAGTCATCAGTCGACCCACAATAATGGCGGCAGCGCCGTACTTAAGAATAAAGGCCTCACCCTTTTGCAGGCGCTCTGCCTGTTTTTTAGCAAAGGCAGTGTGGTGAAATTTGGGGCCAAACCAGCGGCCTAGATAAAAGCCCAAATGATCCGACAGACAGGCTCCAATAAAGGCCAGGGGCATAATTTGGTAGATACTGACTATCTGCTCGGTATAGAGAATAGTCGACACCGATAGAAGAATAATACCGGAGGCCAATAACCCAAGGCCCGGGCAGGCTTCCAAAAATGCCAGCACAGGAATGACCATCCAGGCGTTTTTTTGGTTGGCGCTGAGCCAATCTAAAAATATCTCGTCGATAGGTGTGTTAGTCATGGTGCAATGCGTCCACAGCTAGAGCTGGTTTTTATAGTCTTAATGATTCCACCAGGCAAGGTCGGTAAAGGATCGAATATCCAGCTCATGGGTCCAGGTCGATCTGTGCTGTTGGGCAAGATGTAGGTAGGTCTCGGCAACTTTGTGGGGCAAGATCAAGCCATCATTGTCCAAACCGCGTGTTTCGCGCAGTGCTTTAAACTGCTCTTGGCCAAGCATTTTACCCAAGGTATCTGGGGCATCGACAGAACCATCAACCAGTACATGGGCAATATGCAGGCCCTTGGGGCCAAATTCGGCATTGAGAGACTGACACAGCATACGCCGCGCACCCATAGCCGCAGCATGGGCATGCTGTCCGGCATTGCCGCGCACAGCTGCAGTGGCAGAGGTCACGATTATCGAGCCCTTACCGCGCTCCACCATTAGCGGACAGACAGAGGATGCGGTGCGGAATAAACAAAATGTGGCTATATGCCAGCAGCGCTCAAATGCTTTGTAAGAAGTGTCTTGCAGATCGCGGTTACCAATCTGTGCGCCCAGGTTAAAAATAACCACTTCGATGGGGCCAATATCCTGCTCTACATTGGCAACTAACTTTTCGATAACCTCTTCGTTGACCACATTTAACAGAAAGCCACTGGCGTCGCCGCCCGCTGATTGTATATCGGCAACCAATGTATCCAGGCCCTGTTGATCACTGCGGCGACAGAGCACCGAATGATAACCCTCAGCGGCAAATCGCTTACCCACTGACCCACCTATACCGGCTCCTGCGCCAATCACTAAACAGACTGGTTTCATGCTTCACCCCCTTCCCTAAATCGCTTTAAAGTATTATTTGATGGTTATTTTATTGGCATCATAGTTAGATAGATACTGATCTTTACTGCCAGGCAATAATCCCAGCCCCTTAAATGCGATGCGCCGAAGCATCGGGTTTTGAATATGATACAGCCGACCCAACTGAGTCGACATAGTCTGAATTTTTGCCGTGCGTGCCAGCCGGTTGCGCTGATACAGCTGTAAGCCCTGCCCCACATTGGGCGCTTGATCTAATGCTCGCTGCAGAATCCGTGCATCCTCAATGGCCATGGCCGCGCCTGACGCCATAAAGGGTAGCGTGGCATGGGCGGCATCTCCCAACAGGGTCACGCGTGCTGAACTCCAGTGGCTAAACGGCTTGTGATTATACAGTGCCCAGCGATAGCACTGATCTCTATCAGCGGCATCTATTACCGCCTGCACTTTTGGGTGCCAACCGGCGAAGTCATCTTTTAATTGTTGCCAAGGCGCCCTCTGGGTCCAAGAGGTTTGTTGCCACAGTTCACTTTCAACCACGCCGACAAAATTTATCAGCTGCTGTTGGCGCAAATAGTAAATCACCATATGTTTATTGGGGCCAACAAAGTTGCTGACGATCTTATCCATAAAGTCCGCTGGCAATCTGTCAGCAGGTACCACTCCACGCCAGGCTATATTGCCGGTAAATACTGGTGCTCTATGACCCAATAGTTGATCGCGAATCACCGACTTTACGCCGTCTGCCGCAACTAGACAGTCACCTTCAAACTGGCGACCATTTTCAGTCTGCACAGTCACCTTATCGCCCTGTTCACTGTAGCTGGCCACTGTGGCGTTAAACGTCACTGCTGACGCTGCGCGATCGTTAAAGGCGTTAGCAAGTATTTGATGCAGATCGGCGCGGTGCACATGCAGGTAAGGAGCTCCGTGGCGCTGAGCATAGTCTTGACCAAATGTTAGGCTGTGAAGTACTGCGCCAGTTTTATGCTCACGGAAATCCGCCCGCAATGGATCCACCGCAATCGCCTCTATCTCGGCTTTTAACCCCAAATAATCCAGCACTCGAAGTGCATTTGCGCCGCATTGAATACCGGCACCCACCTCGATAAATTTGGGTGCCTGCTCCAGTAGCTGCACCTGATGACCTATTTTTTGCAGGCACAAGGCCGCCGTAAGACCTCCGATTCCAGCGCCTGCAATAAGAATATTCATCTATACAAATAGGCCATTAAGAAAGTGCTCCATCGACCTCTAGTGCCGCTATTTCCTGTTCTGAGAACCCCCATTGTGCCAGCACTTCATGGGTATCAGAACCCTCGGATGATGGCGATGACGGTGTGGCACAGTCTGAACGAGCAAACCTGGGTGCCGGTGCTGGCTGGGTTAGACCATCAATATCAATATAGGTGTTGCGTGCGGCATTGTGCGGATGGGCTGGTGCTTCACGGTAATTGAGTACAGGCGCAAAACAAAGATCCGTACCCTCCATCAGCTCGCACCATTGCGCCTGAGATTTGGTTTTAAATACCTCAATCAAACGCTCTTTCATCTTCGGCCATCGACTCTTATCGTAGGGATTGGCAAAGGCATCGGGGTCCACACCCGTTTTCTCAACCAGCAGCGCATAGAACTGTGGCTCAATTGAACCTATAGACACAAAGCGTCCATCGCTGGTTTCGTATGTATCGTAAAAAGGGGCAGGACCATCGAGCATATTACTGCCCCGTTCAGGGATCCAGGCACCCAGTTTATCCATACTGTGAAACATCGACATCAGGCTGGCAGAACCATCGGTAATGGCTGCATCGATAACATCACCTTTACCTGAACGCTGCGCTTCATAAAGTGCAGCCAACATACCCATAACCAGATACATGCTGCCGCCAGCATAATCGCCGACTAGATTGAGTGGCACTGTAGGTTTATCCGGGTTGCCAATAGCCGCAAGGGAACCCGTGAGTGATATATAGTTAATATCATGGCCGGCAGTTTTGGCCAGAGGTCCAGTTTGGCCCCAGCCAGTAATGCGGCCGTAAACTAGGCGTGGATTGCGCGCATGACAATGCTCGGGACCAAAGCCGAGGCGCTCGGCAACGCCGGGGCGGAAGCCTTCAAATAATATATCTGCTGACTCTACCAGCCGCAGCAATGCCTCGGCACCCGCTGCGGTTTTCAGGTTGAGGGCAATAGATTTTTTACCTCTGGAGTTACAGTCCATAGCCGCGGGAAGGGCAATCGTGCCGCCGCTCTTGGAGGAGCGTTCAACCACAATCACTTCCGCACCCATATCTGCCAGTAACATACCGGCAAAGGGCCCGGGGCCAATACCTTTTATCTCTATTATTTTTACACCTGCCAATGGACCCATCGATTTTATCCTTTTTCTTTTTTATTATTGCTTTAGTAATTGGTTTAAATCTTCAACTCTATCAATGTCCAGCGCCGCTTCGGGCAGCGCAAATTCGACCAGTGCCACAGGCGGATTTTGCAACAGTGCCTTGGCACCTTGATCGCCCGTCATTGCCTGCAACTGACTAAAAACACATCGTGGAAAAATGGCTGGCACGCCCCTCAGGCCAGAATAGCTAGCACTGACGATATTATCACCGACAAAAGCCTGTGCCATTAGCTCAATATGCTCTGCGCTGATCTGTACCTGATCAGCTAATAGAACCAGTACAGCATCAACATCGCTATCAATCTGTTTAATACCACAGGCGATTGAGTTGCCCAGACCCTGCTGCCAATCTTGGTTAACGATAATCTGCGCCCCTGACACCTCGGTTTCAATGTCCTGATGATTGGCGCCCAACACCAACACAACACTGTAGGGAGAGATTGCGCTGGCACTGTCTATACAGCGCTGAACCAATGTCTGCCCCTTAAACACAGCCAACTGCTTGGGGGAGCCAAAGCGAGTTGAGGCCCCGGCAGCCAAAATCAGTACGGCAATATTACCCATTATAGAAATCGACGAGTTTCAGCAAAATCAGTTAGAGCGCCACTGAGCGATTCGCCATTGGCCCGCTGCAATACCCCATGACATTCGGCCAGTATTGATAGGGCAATACCCTCGGGCAGTTCTGCACCCAGATCTAATCCGGCGGGGCCGGCAATAGGAATACGACAATTAGCGGCGTCCAGTTGGGCTAGTTGCAACACCTGCTGCTGTCTGGCTAATGGTCCCAGCAATGCTAAATAGGCTACTGAGGAAGCCTGTAAGGCTTTAATAGCCAACGCATCCATATCTAGGTTATGGCACATCACCACTGCCGCATTCCATTGCTGAAAGTCAGGCCGATAAATCAGATCCTCGATCGGGCAATCTAAAATGGTATCGGCAGTCATAAAATATTCTCGCCGCCCATTGGCTGGCCTTGAGTCCCAGATAGTCACTGTCCAGCCTAGACCCTTGGCCAGACTGACCAGAGGTCGCGCATCGACACCACCACCAAGCACCAGAATATGTGGCTGGGGTTTAATATTGGTCACTAGCCAACACTGATTGTCCTGTTCCACTAACCGCGGCTGCTCAATGCAGCCACTGGTATGCCATCGACTTTGGGCAACAGAATTTTCATCGACCAGCTGCCAGTACTGTCCCTGACCATGGTCAGCTAGATGATCGCGAATCTCGCCCAGATTAAGATAATTTTGCGCCGACTGAATAGGCTGCAGGAGAATATATACAGTACCGCCACAACCAATACCCAGCTGAAAGGAGATATCATCCTCGTCGCTGCCGTCATAACAGACGGTAAGACTTTGCTGGCTGCGCATAACCTTTGCGGCCTGAACCTGAATGTCGGCCTCAAGGCAGCCGCCGCTGAGCAGTCCATACTGCTGACCCAAGTCATTAAATAGCATCATTGCGCCAGGTTTTCGGTAAGAAGGGCCTTGGGTCTTGTAGACGGTAGCCAGCACCCACAGCTGAGAATCTCGCTGCGGATACCAGATATCCAGAAGTTGCTTGAGATGATTGAACATCTCAGCATTTTACTGATTTACAATATTTTAGCTATCGGCTGCGGTCTCTTTAGAACCGTTCAACGCATACCAACCGATGTAGATGTAACACAGCATTGGCACAATAAAGCTCAGCTGAATGCCAATGCTATCAGCGGCAACACCCTGCACCAGAGGAATAAGCGCACCACCGACAATCGCCTGACAAACCAGACCAGAACCTTTACTGGTCATGGAACCCAGACCTTTAACCGCGAGGGTAAAGATAGTCGGGAACATAATAGAGTTAAAGAAGCCAACGGCCAGAATAGACCACATGGCGACATTGCCGGTGGTATTCATGCTGACGATGATCATAACGATTGCGATCAGTGCATTGACTGCCAGATACTTAGTAGCAGCGATATAGTTCATCAGAGCAGCACCCACCAGACGTCCGACCATTGCCGCACCCCAGTAGTAGGCAACCATTTCACCAGCGTCTGCTGTACTTAAACCCGCAATAGAGGCTTCAGAGAAATAGTTAACCAGGAAGCTACCAATAGACACTTCACCACCAACATAGAGGAAGATTGCGAGGGCACCCAGCACCAGTGAGCGGTGTTCCCAGATATTGCCATCAGCTTCTTCACCTGTGGCTTCAACATGGGCCAACACTGGCAATTTAATAAATCTGAACACCAACGCCGCAGCAACTAGCAAACCGGCAATCATTAGGTAGGGACCCTGAACCGCAGATGCATCGGCGGCAACCGCACCCAAAATCAGCGCAGCACCAATAATAGGACCAACGGTCGTACCTAGAGAGTTAGCGGCCTGAGCCAGGTTTAAACGGCTAGCGGCTGTGGTTTCTGGCCCCAGCGCGGCAACGTATGGATTGGCAGCAACCTGCAAGATGGTAATACCACTGGCCAGTACAAAAAAGGCAAACAGAAATAGGGAATACATATGTAGGCTAGCGGAGGGATAGAACAGGATACAACCGGCCGCGGTGGTCAGTAGACCCATAACAATGCCCTGCTGATAGCCAACTTTATCGATCAACTTGCCCGCAAATGGCGAGACAATAAAGTAAGCGCCGAAGAAGCAGAACTGCACCAACATCGCCTGGGTGTAGTTAAGATCAAAAGACTCTTTTAAAAATGGAATTAAAATATCGTTGAGAACGGTAATAAAGCCCCAGAAGAAAAACAGACAGGTCATTGCGATAAATGCAAATTTCTGTGTGCCCTGTTGCTGGCCTTCGGACGCCGTAGCTGTTGAGTTTCCTGCAGTTGGTCCCGCCATGAGTACCCCCAGTTAAAGGTGTGGATTGTAGTGTTTTTATTAGCCACCAAGCGTAAGTTGGCTGGGATTGCCATGCAAGACATGTTTGCAGCAGATTCGCTTTTTAGTCGCAATATAGGGCTGTTTTATCGTCTTTAACTGTTTGCGGTGTTATTCGGTCTGGGCCGACATCATGCTGCGCATTACCTGCTTGAGGCCATTGTGGTTGGCACGCATCTCGTCGAGATTATCCGGGTCACTCATCCAGTGATAAACAATACCACTGACCGAGGCGACAAAATGGTCCGCTATCAGTGCCTTATCAATAGTCGGCGCTAACAGACCGCGCTCAATGCCCTGCTCTATCCAGCTGATCACATCGGCGCGGCGGCGTCTGTGGATGCCCAGTATCACCCCTTTGAGTTGAGATTCAGGTGCCAGAGCTTCAAACCACAGACGATAAAATGCCTCTACATGTTTTGGGGCATCAGCGCAGAATTGAATATGGGCATCCAGCGCCGCGGCAATCGCCTCATAGCCATATTTATCTTTGGTCACCTGGGTCAGTTCCGCCAGCCATTCATCGCCGACAGAACGCAGTACAAAATCAAACAGGCCCTCTTTATTGCCAAAGCGATAGCCCGCCAGACCTCTTGAGTAACCGGCTTTTTCGCCCACATCTTTGAGGGTGGCCTGCCCTGCACCGCGCTCGACGATTAGATCGACCGCAGCTTCTAGCATTTTGGCGTCGGAGATTTCTTTGCGCTCAACCTGAGTGAGGCGTAAGGCTTTAGCCATGTTTAAACTCTTAAATTATTATTTTGCCCATTACATATTTCGTCGGTACTGACCACCAACATCGAACAGCGCATTGGTAATTTGGCCCAGTGAGCAGCAGCGCACCGCATCCATGAGCACCTCAAAACCATTGTCACCCTGACTCACCGCATTTTGCAGCCGTTTAAGCATCAGTGCTGACTCATCCCTGTTGGCACTCTGAAATTCGCGCAGGCGGGAAATCTGGCTCTTTTTCTCTTCATCAGTTGAACGCGCCAACTCGATATCAACCGGCTCCTCATCAGTCTCACTGAGGAAAGTATTCACCCCCACAATCGGGAATGAGCCATCGTGTTTTTTGTGTTCATAGTACAGCGACTCTTCCTGAATCTTACCACGTTGATAGCCAGTTTCCATGGCGCCGAGTACGCCACCGCGATCGGAGATTTTTTCAAACTCCTGTAGCACTGCCTCTTCAACCAGATCAGTTAGCTCATCAATAATAAAGGCGCCCTGACTGGGGTTTTCATTTTTGGCCAAGCCCCACTCCTGATTAATAATCAGCTGAATGGCCAGCGCGCGGCGCACAGACTCTTCGGTAGGTGTGGTGATGGCTTCATCATAGGCATTGGTGTGCAGGCTATTACAGTTATCGTAAATCGCGATAAGTGCTTGCAGGGTGGTGCGAATATCATTGAAGTTCATTTCCTGAGCGTGCAGTGAGCGGCCCGAAGTCTGAATATGATACTTGAGCTTCTGGCTGCGCGGATTGGCGCCATAGCGATCGCGCATAGATACTGCCCAGATACGCCGCGCCACTCGACCCATTACTGTGTACTCCGGATCCATGCCGTTGGAAAAGAAGAATGAAAGGTTGGGGGCAAAGTCATCAATATCCATGCCGCGGGCCAGATAGGCTTCAACAAACGTAAAGCCATTGGACAGGGTAAAGGCCAACTGCGAGATCGGGTTAGCTCCAGCTTCGGCAATATGATAACCAGAGATCGACACCGAGTAGAAATTGCGAATTTCCTGGTCGATAAAATACTGCTGCATATCGCCCATCATGCGCAGACTGAATTCGGTGGAGAAAATACAGGTATTCTGACCCTGATCTTCTTTAAGAATATCTGCCTGCACTGTGCCACGCACATGCTTCAGAGTATTGCTGCGTAGGGTTTGATACTCAGCAGCATCTGGCTGGCGCTTATGCTCAAGCACAAACTTATCCTGTTGCTGATCAATGGCGGTGTTTAAAAACATCGCCAAAATAGTAGGGGCAGGACCATTAATTGTCATAGACACAGAGGTGGTTGGATTGCACAGATCAAAGCCATCGTAGAGTGCTTTCATGTCATCGAGGGTACAGATAGAGACACCGGCATTGCCAACCTTGCCGTAAATATCCGGGCGCTCATCTGGATCCCAGCCATACAGAGTTACTGAATCAAAGGCGGTAGACAGACGCTTGGCTTCACTGTGTTCAGACAGTGCCTTAAAACGACGGTTAGTTTTAAAGGCATCACCTTCACCAGCAAACATTCGCGCTGGGTCTTCACCCTCACGCTTAAAGGGAAACACACCGGCAGTATAGGGAAACTCACCGGGCAGGTTCTCACGCATCAACCATTTAACCAGCTCGCCATTGTCGTCGTAGCGCGGTAATGAGACGCGGGAAATTTTATTGCCAGACAGAGAGATAGTATTAAGCTTGGAAACAATCTCTTTGCCATTGGGCAGTACATCAACTTTTTCATCACCGGAATAGGCCTTGACCTGATCTGGCCAGCCCTCCAATAACTTGCTCGCTCGAGCATCCATGGCCTGCTTGCGCTCGGCAATCAATGTATCAATAGTTGCGGGAGTATCGGCACCACTATCAGCTAGCATTCTTTTAGTCGCCGCCAGCTGTTGCTGTTCACGAGCCAGATTGGCCTGCACTGTAACCTGCTGGTGATAGCCGCGCACACCGGCGGAAATCTCAGCCAGATAGCGCTGCCGATCGGCGGGCACTACAACGGTTTTTTCTGAGGGTGTTCTGCAGGTAACTTTATCCAGATGCTGATCAAAGGTGCGCAATCCACGCGCCTGCAGTAAAACCAGTAATTCTTGATAGGCCGCGGTGACGCCGTCGTCATTAAATCGCGAGGCAATGGTGCCAAACACTGGCATCTCTTCGGGCATCTGAGTCCAGGCTTCGCGATTGCGCTGGATCTGTTTGCACACATCGCGATAGGCATCATCACTGCCCTTGCGGTCAAATTTATTAATAATGGCGAGCTCGGCATAATCGAGCATATCAATTTTTTCGAGCTGACTCTGGGCACCAAACTCTGGTGTCATCACATAGATGGGAATATCCACATAGGGCACGATGCCCGCATCGCCCTGACCAATACCTGGGGTCTCGACCACAACCATATCGAAGCCACCCAGTCGCAGCGCACTAATAATATCTACCAATGATTCCGGCACTTCTCCCGCCGCACCTCTGGTGCCAATCGAGCGCATATAAATATTGCTGTGATAAATCGCATTCATGCGAATGCGGTCACCCAAAAGAGCGCCACCGGTTTTTCTGCGGGTGGGATCAATGGCCAGCACAGCGATTTTTAGATCGTCTGCACTGTCCTGGCGGAAGCGCCGAATCAGCTCATCGGTCAAGGATGACTTACCTGCACCACCAGTGCCCGTAATGCCGAGGACTGGTACTTTACTGGCGAGAAACTGCGCCTGCTCCTGAAGTGATGCTTTCTGTTGTTCAGTTAATTCATCGCGCTCAATCGCAGTCAGCAGCCGCGAGAGCTGACGCTGCCCTGAGGCCCCACCCAACTCTTTAGACTGTACCGAGGCATCATTGTAATTGCCCAGTGAACAGCGCGCGATCATATCGTCGATCATGCCGACCAGACCTAGATCCTGACCATCGTAAGGAGAGTAGATACGCTCTACACCGTAGGCTTCAAGCTCCTTGATTTCTGCCGGCACAATCACACCACCACCGCCGCCAAAGATTTTGATATGTTCCGCACCGGCCTCTTTAAGCAGGTCAACTGCATACTTAAAGTACTCCACGTGGCCACCCTGATAGGAACTGATAGCAATACCCTGAGCATCTTCTTGCAGGGCGGTTTCGATTACCTCGGCTACCGAGCGATTATGGGCCAGATGAATCACCTCAACACCGGCGCCCTGCAATATTCGGCGCATAATATTGATCGCAGCATCATGGCCGTCAAACAGGCTGGCTGCGGTAACAAATCTTAGGGGAATGCCTTTCTTTTCGGCTTGACTGGCGCCAGCGACACTGGCTTTTTGATTGGCGGACGTACTCATATCTTCTCCGTTGCTCGGGGGCACATAAAGTGGCTTTAAAAGCATTGCGGTGTTACCCGCGGAGAGATAGTTTAATTATCTTGCTTGCTCCATGCAAGTATCTTGACTCCTAAGGCTGCTGCAGGCTCAGTTAGCCTCACTGGGGCCGTTCATCGCCATAGTTGAAATAATCCGCAATCGCCAGGCCAGCCGCCACACTGGTAAAGGGATCATGCTCCACTACCTTGCCGGCGAATTGATTATCCAAAATATCTTTCACCGCAGGAATTAACGAGGAACCGCCAGTGCGCAGGACCAGATCGATATCAGAGGCCTGAATACCGACTTTATTGAGTATCAATGTAATCGCCTGCTCCAATTCAAACAGCAGGTCAGAAATCATCACCTCAAATTCCCAGCGCTCGAGCCGCACCTCTATATCGATCTCCGGGATATCTAAAACAGCTGAGTCCTGCACTGATAACTCAGCCTTAAACGCTTTAATCGCCTCAAATACCTGATAGCTATGGTTTTGCTTAATTAAATCATAGAGCCGCTTGAACTTGGTCGCTGCCTTATCGGGCCCGACCATACGCTGCATCACCGGCGCTGTGTATTTATTCTGGTTGAGCATGTAGCTAACGGGCCAGTTAATCAGCAGATCTTCAAATTCGCCAAAGGGAAATAAAGTATCCACTTCGGCGCCATCGACAACTCGACTCCAGCGCTCGCCCTTGCCTAACAGGGGGAAAACCAGCTCGCGAAAAATAGTCTGATCAATCTTATCGCCACCCAGCGCGATGCCATGCGTTGCCTCAACCTTAAATGAATCACCATTGCGACTCAGGATGCTGAAATCCAATGTGCCGCCACCAAAGTCGACGGTTAATACCCGCTGATCTTTATTTTCAGGATGGTTATACAGATAGCTAATCGCCGCCGCGGTTGGCTCTGGGCAAAATGACTGCTGGGTTATACCAGCATGGCCATAGGCTTCACTAAGACGCTCAAGGGCAGTATTGTTGCGACACTGTTCAAGACCTTCAAAATTTACCGGGTGACCAATACAGGCATGGGATGTATCTTCCAGCCGTTGCTGCAGCGCCTTGCGAATCCCCACCAATATTGGTGTTACCAGGGCCACCAGACGAAAGGCGCGATCAAAGATCATCGTGCGTCCGCTGTCTGAATTACCCAGTAAACGCTTGGTCCCCCGAAACAGACGTCCGGGCAGACCAGAATCATTAAATGCCTGACCATAGACCTTGCTGGTCTCACCCTCCCCAGCTGGGCCATCGGCACTGCCAGCACTGGTTCTGGCCTCCCCCAAAACCTCAACACTCAACTCGACCTTTCTACCCTGATTGCCCTTGATATAGTCGTCGATTGCCCGCTGCCCAGTGGAGGTGACAAAGTCCCTATCAACATAGTTAGCCGACGGCATAATGGCAGTCTGTTCAGCAAGTTTTACCAACATTACCTGCTCGCCATCAAATACTGCTGCGGCACTATTGCTGGTACCGAAATCAATACCAATACCAAAGGTCGAACCTGACTCGCTCGAAAAAGACTGCTTGGAGGATTGCATAGAAAATTGTCGCTATGAATAAAAAGAATGACTAGAAGATAGTGGATTGCGAGCATTTTAGACTAAAATGCGAAGCATCGCTTCAGGTAGTTTTTGTTACTCGTCCATTCAAGAGACTTCAAATATGAACACCAGTACTCAATGTATTATTATCGGCGCAAGTCATGCCGCTGTGCAATTAATTATAAGTTTGCGCCAAAATGGCTGGGCAGGTGGCATCACCGTAATCAGCGATGAAGCTCACCTACCCTATCAACGACCACCCCTATCTAAAGCTTACCTGGCCAATACTGTGCAAGACGAGCAGCTGGCATTGCGCGCACCCGCAGCCTATGAAAAACTCGATATCAGTTTCAAGTTAAATACCAGGGTTACCGCCATCGATACCGACAAAAAACATGTTCATCTCGACAATGGCGACCTGCTGAGCTTCGATAAACTGGCGCTCTGTACCGGTGCAAGGGCGCGACCACTGCCTATTCCCGGCGCTGACTTAAACGCCGTGCATTATCTGCGAACTATGGATGACGTAAAGGGTATTCAGGCCTCAGCGGCTACGGCCAAAAGTGCGGTCATTATTGGCGGCGGTTATATTGGCCTAGAAACGGCTGCCTCTCTTACCAAACTCGGCGTTAAAGTCACCGTGCTAGAGACCGAATCGCGCTTGCTGAAAAGAGTCGCCTCACCTCAGGTCTCTGCATTCTATCTGCGTCTTCACACCGAGGAAGGGATTGATATCCGACTTAACACTCAAGCCGCCGAATTAATGGGTGATCAGACTTTGAGTCAGGTAGTCTGCGCCGATGGCACTGCTATAGAGGCTGATATGGCGATTATTGGTATTGGTGTTATCGCCAATACTGAACTTGCCACTGATGCAGGGCTGGCTGTCGATAATGGCATTGTGGTCAATGAGTTCGCCCAGACCAGTCACGCGGATATAGTCGCCGCCGGAGACTGCACCAATCATCCCAACCCAATTTTAAACCGCAACCTGCGCCTGGAATCTGTGCCCAATGCCGTGGAGCAGGCCAAGGCCGCCGCCGCAAGCCTCTGTGGCGGCGAAAAGCCCTATGCCGAACTACCCTGGTTCTGGTCTGATCAGTTTGATGTAAAACTGCAAATCGCCGGTATGAATCAAGGCTACACAGAGGCAGTGGTGCGCGGCGATATAAATAATGGACGCAGCTTTAGCGTATTTTATACCGCCAATAATAAAATTCTGGCCGCCGACTGTATCAACCGACCTAAAGATTTTATGTTGGCAAAAAAACTTATCCTGCAAAATATCGAGTGTAACTCGGCCTCTCTAAGCGATGAACATATCGAGTTAAAATCCTTACTACAATAACAATCGGAGCGCGTGATGCCAGTTATAAACTACGTCGAATTTAATGGAACAGAACACAGTGTTGAAGTTGCCGAAGGTGTCAGCCTGATGCAGGGTGCATTGGATAATATGATTGAGGGCATAGCCGCCGAATGTGGCGGTTGCTGTGTGTGCTGCACCTGTCACTGCATGATTGACCCCCAGTGGGCAGAGGCTACGGGTACTGCCGGACAGGAAGAGTCTGAACTATTAGAGTTTCTAGATACCAGAGAGGATACCAGCCGCCTGAGTTGTCAGATCAAAGTCACAGCAGCTATGGACGGTATGCTGGTAAGACTCCCAGAGTCGCAGTACTAATAGCAATTAGGGCTTTGATTCAAAACGGTGTTCAGCGCGATTTTTGACGACCTTATCCGCCGCGAACACCTCTGAGGGCATCAAAATAAAGCTGATTTCTAGTACCGCCAGTCGTAAAAGTCCCTCATTTGTGCATTAAGTTGTCGCCGCAAAGGCATCGCGAGTCAGGTTCTCCAGCGAGCCATCAGCATGCACAATAATATTGTCTTCAATACGAATGCCCCCATAGGGCACAAACTCATCAACCCGAGACCAGTTGATTAAATGGGCATGCTCGCCGGCTTTAAGCTTTTCAAGATAGGCCGGAATAAAATACAGTCCTGGCTCCACGGTATGAATTTGATTGGCAACCATAGGCGCCCCTGAACGCAGCTTTGGGTATTTCTCTGGGGGCGGCAGCACATCGCCCTCAGCATTGGCCAGTTGGCCACCCTTATCATGCACATTACAACCGAGATGATGACCTAGCCCATGGGGGTAAAAAGAGGCCGCTATACTATTAGCCACCGCCTCTTCGGCGGACATCCTAAGGACATCAAAATCAATCAGCACCTCGGCAATTTTATGCTGGGAGAGCACATGAATATCCACTGGACTCTTCCCTATGCCACCCTCGGCACAGAGTTCAAGCTGCTTCTGATTTACCAGCTCAATCATAGCCGCAAAATCACTTCCCGAATCATAGGCATAGGTGCGGGTAATATCCGAGGCGTAGCCATTGACCTCCACCCCGGCATCAATCAAAAAGCTGCGCGGTGTCTGAGGCTGTTTAAATAGGTTGTGGTGATGTAGAACTGCGGCGTGCTCATTGACTCCTGCAATAATCCCATAGGGCATTTCACTCTCGCGACAGTCGCAGGCAGCCAGATAGGCCGCCGCAATCTGCACCTCAGAGGCGCCGGCCATAAAAGCCTGCTGGGCTGCGCGATGAGCTGGCACAGCGCCACGATTGGCTTCGCGCACACAGGCCTGCTCATAGGCGGTTTTACCCCGGCGCTGATAATCAATTTGATGGATAACAGCCGGGGGATTCCAGTCTTCAGCTGCTATATCTAAGGTATTGGTTTCATTGATAAATGCGCTGTTGGTACCCTCGAGCATTGTTTTGATTTCATCTAAATTGGCATATTCAATAACCTCAAAAGCCTGTTCAAATCCTTCAGGTAGACTCTCCGGTGCTGTATGCCAAATATCTTCCACGGTCAGCAAAAATAATCTGGGTTTACTGGCACCTTTAATGAGCTGTAAATAACAACCAGATCTCGTCGCCAGGGGCACCCATTCGCGGAAGTAAGGGTTGGCTTTAAACGGATAGGCCATATCATCTTGAAATTGCATTTTGGTCTCACCGGACCCAACCACAATACCTTGATAGCCAGTGGCCTCTAAAATTGTCTGAAAACGAGCGCTTTTTTCAAAGATGTGCTGTGTGTAAAGCTCAACCACCATTTTTATTTTCCTTGGATCCGATTTTTTATCTCGATGTGCAAACTTATTAATGTAGTCGATATTTTAGCGTTTGATGGTCTCCATACAATAATTCTTGAGGATTCAAACGGGGCAGCATAAAGCAGAGTGCTATCTTTACTTGTGGAAAGTAGAAAACCTAAAAACAGTGCAAGCCTCAAGTTTGAGATGCAGCTTGCACCGCAAACAAATTAGACCTCTCGAATCACCCCAGCTTCAGGATCATTAAAGACAGTGCGATCAAGGAAGTCTTCACTATTGGCAACAACAGTGGTGACCATAGCATCACCAGTAACATTAGTGGCTGTACGGGTCATATCCAATAGGCGATCAACGCCAATAATAAGACCAATGCCCTCAACAGGAAGACCTACTTGGTTGAGCACCATTACCAGCATTACCAGACCTACACCGGGCACCGCGGCCGTGCCTATCGAGGCCAGTGTAGCGGTAAGCACCACAGTTAAATAACCCTCGAGGCCGAGCCCAATATTATAGGCCTGTGCGATAAACACAGTGGCCACGCCCTGCATAATGGCGGTGCCATCCATATTAATGGTTGCACCCAAAGGCACTGTAAAAGAGGCAACACTATTATTGACGCCCAGACGCTGCTCAACCGTACGCATGGTCACCGGCATAGTGGCACCACTGGAGGCGGTACTAAACGCAAGGGCCAGGGGTGAACGCATTTTGCTGAGGAAAGTCCTGACACTGAGGCCAGTAAAAAACTTAAAAATGAATGTGTAGACACCAAGGCTGTGCAGCAAAAGCACAAATAAAACGGTAAAAAAGTATTTGGCCAGATTGAGAATCATGCCAATACCCACATCTGAAAACAGCTTGGCGAGCAGGCAAAAGATGCCATAGGGTGCCAGCTTCATCAGAATCATCACCATTTTCATAATGACTTCATTCATATCATTAAAAAAATCACCAATACGCGCACCTTTTTCACCACTTTGGGAAATGGCCAGTCCCATCAACAGTGAGAACACAATAACTTGCAGTATGCTGCCATTGGCCATTGACTGAACTGGGTTGCTGGGGAAGATATTAATAATGGTCGTTTTCAGAGGTGGCGCTTCTCTTGCAACGAACTCGGTCGCCATAGCCAGATCGATACCCACGCCCGGCTGAACTATTACAGCCACCATAATAGCTAGGGCGATTGCGATGGCGGTGGTGGTCATATACAGCGCCACGGTTTTGGTCGCCACAGCACCCATACGCGAGTTGTTACCCAGCGAAGAGACACCACAAATCAGCGAGACAAAAACCAGAGGAACAACAAGAAGCTTTAATGAACGGACGAATATCTGCCCAATGCTGTCAAACAAACCGTCGACTAGATACATGTCCAGCCAACTCTGCATCGCTACCGGCAGCATATTGGCGCTAGAGATAAAATTAAGAAGGGACCCCATAAGTAGGCCCATTAGCATTGCTACAACGATTCGCTGAGTGAGACTCATAATATAATCCTGTTACCCTATTGCTAGAATGTTTTAAGCCCACTCAGCTATTTCTTCTTATTTTGATGCAATGCTGTCGTTAGCTCTTAGATACCACCACCTTACTGTGCCCCGCTAGCGGGGAGTTACTAAATTGCCACCGCCCACAGTTTTCACGGCAGTTGTGTCCACATGATAACCCAGTTATCGATCAAGGTAGATGGGCCATCTATAACAGCAGCTGTATTTTGTTATCTGACCTCTCAAATGACAGTGTGATGTGACTACCAAAGCACTATTTCCACTGATAAAAGGATGATCCAAAGCCTTACTTACCCCGTAAAGGGTGTTAAGGTAGCAAAAAGCAGTGTAAGTATGTTGATCAAAAAAGATGAGATCGTGGACAAACACACAGAGAAAAACAGTCGTGTTGCCGTGTTGAATCTGGCGGGAAAGCGCACAGACCAGTGGAGTCTGTTGCTCGTATCCGTTGGTGAAGAACGCGATCGCCAGGCTTTTGCGCAACTTTTTAAACATTTTGCTCCCTTAGTTAAAAGCTTTGCTCAGGCTAGCCGTCACGAAGGCTGGTTCCCCGGGCTCAGTGAGGATCTAGTACAGGAGGTAATGATCAAAGTTTGGCAGAAAGCCGCTGGTTACAATCCAGAAAAGGCCTCTGCGACTACTTGGATCTACACAGTTGCACGTAACTGCCGTATCGATATGTTGCGTAGAAAGAGTAATACGCAACACCTGCCGCTGGAAAATGAAGATTTTTGGCACGAGCCCGACGAAGAAACACCGGTTTCGCTGCTGCGTCAAAAGCGCAGCGAAGATAAGGTGCAGGCGTCATTGGCCCAACTCCCAAAAGAACAAGATGAAATCCTTCGCAAGGTCTACCTCGAAGGAAAATCACATGCCGAGGCCTCCAATGAACTTGGATTGCCTCTGGGTACCGTTAAATCACGAGTGCGTTTGGCACTTCAAAAAATGCAGATTCTGGTAGTACCGGAGTTGCAGGATGACCTGATTCATGACCACTAAATTAAATTATCACCCAGACCACGCCATGCTGGTGGAATTCGCAGCAGGCACCTTAGATACCGCAGCCTCGATCTGCGTCTCCGCTCACCTGCATTTTTGCGAGCATTGCCGCGCAGAGGTTATGAGCCTTAATGAAGTTGGCGCTCAGTTGATGGCGGAAGCTGCACCAGAGGCTGTTGATGACAGTGTTTTAGACTCTGTTATGGCAGCTATTGATGAAGATCAGCCGATTAAAACGGTAGAGATCGAACAACCTACTAAGGCCGGCTTCCCATTTACAGTGAACAAACTGATTTCTGATGCTGCGACAACCCTGACTTGGAAGCGTCTCTCGGCATCTGTAGATATAGCGCGCTTTAAGACTGGCCAAAAAGCTTATGAGGTAGCCCTGCATAAGATATGTGCTGGTGGTAAAACCCCAAAGCATGATCACAATGGTTTGGAGTACACCGTTGTTTTGAAAGGCAGTTTCTCTGATGAGCGTGCGGTCTACCGCGAAGGGGACTTCTTGCTGCGTCAGCCCGGTGACGTTCACCAGCCAATGGGTGCGCAAAATGGTGAATGTATCTGTTTATCGGCACTGGCGGCACCGATTAAATTATCCAATCCACTGGGGTTCCTAATGAAGCCTTGGTTGCGAATTAACCCTATGTAGCCTCGGAGGCTGCAGGGGATCGAAATTACCCTTAAGTAAGTCAGAAGTACCTTTGAAACCACACGCAAGTGTGGTTTTTTTTGCCTTCTAATAGGGAGAAATACCTCTCACGCCAATTCTCAATAATGCCTACAAGTCATCCTGAGCGCAGTAAAGGGTCTGTTGAATCGGTAGCGGCAATACCCCTGAGACACTGGCGATCGACTCCATGGTTGTATGATTTTCACCGCTCATACAGGTATTCGCTTTATATGAAAATCATAAAACCATAAGCGGAGTCTGATTGATCGCCAGTGTCTCAGGGGCATTGCTTTGATTTCTTTAGCGGAATTTTGTGTTTTTATGGGGGGGTGTGGAACTGAACACTGCCGGCTGTCATCCTGACATCCCGTCATCCTCGCATCC
>JAQWUP010000053.1 GCA_029242085.1 Porticoccaceae bacterium | reverse complement strand
GTAGTGATTGAAGATTCTCTGGGTATCGCCGCCGAACTCGACGCACAGATGGACAATATTGTGGGCACCTATCAATGTGAATGGAAAACCACTATTGAGAATCCTGAGCGCATGAAGCGTTTTGTGCAGTTCGTGAATGCCGATGCTGAAGATGACCAGATTGTCTTTGTACAGGAGCGCGGTCAGCCAAGGCCAGCGACAGAGGAAGAGCGCATACAACTACTGGAGGTTGGAAGCGAGAGCCCTCAGCTAATCCAAGAGAGCCCTCAGCCAATAGAAGAGACCGTCTAAGGAAATATTATGAGCCAAGCTACTACTATCTGTGATCAGAAAGATCTTATCGCCAACTCCGGTATCTGCGCCATGGTTGATGGCCAGCAAGTTGCACTGTTTTATCTGCCCAAGGAAACTCCACAGGTCTACGCCATTGGCAACTGGGACCCGATCGGCAAAGCTCATGTGCTGTCCCGTGGCATGGTCGGTGATATCAATGAACGTCTGGTTGTCGCATCACCTCTTTACAAGCAGCATTTTGACTTGCAGACCGGCGAATGTCTGGAAGACAGCGAGCACAGTGTGCCTGTATACCAGGTTGAAATGGCCGCCGACAAAGTTCTATTGACAGTGTAAAGATCGATGACCGAAGCCTGCCAAATAAAAACCACCTGCCCCTACTGTGGGGTTGGCTGTGGTGTAGAAGCGAACGTAGACAACAATAATATTATTGCTGTGTCTGGAGATGTTTCGCACCCGGCTAATTTAGGTAAGCTCTGTGTTAAAGGGTCTGCACTGCACGAGACCATGGGTGATAGCGGGCGTTTAACAGAACCCAGAGTTGAGGGGCGACAGACTGACTGGCCAACCGCGATACAGGCTGTTGCCGATAGGCTCGCTGAGGTGCGCGATCAATATGGGCCGGGTGCCATTGCATTTTATCTCTCCGGCCAACTGCTGACCGAAGACTATTATGTGGCCAATAAACTGGCCAAAGGGTTTATTGGCACCGGACATGTGGACACCAATTCAAGGCTCTGTATGTCTTCGGCAGTGGCGGGTTACAAGCGCGCCTTTGGCAGCGATGCGGTGCCCTGTAACTATGAAGATTTAGAACAAGCCGATCTACTGGTATTAACCGGCTCCAATGCCGCCTGGACTCATCCAGTACTCTACCGGCGTATGGCCGAGGCCAAAAAGACCAATCCCAGTCTTAAAATTGTGGTCATAGACCCGCGGCGCACAGCTACCTGTGATCTGGCCGATCTGCATCTGGCCATTGCACCGGGCTCAGATAATTTTATTTTCAGTGGCCTGCTGCACTATTTAGACGCCAATGGTTTTACCGATCTCGACTATATAGAGCGGCATACAGAGGGGTTTGCCAACGCGCTGGATCAATGTGCCAGTGCAACATTAAGCAATGTCTCCGAGCAGGCCAATATTGATCTTGAGGATCTAACAACCTTTTATCAATGGTTTGCCAGTACCGAAAAAGCCATCACCTTTTACTCTCAGGGTATTAATCAATCAGCTACTGGCACCGATAAATGCAATGCCATTATTAACTGCCATCTGGCTACGGGAAAGCTGGGCAAGGTTGGCGCTGGGCCGTTTTCAATTACTGGTCAGCCCAATGCCATGGGTGGTCGCGAGGTGGGTGGCTTGGCCAATATGCTGGCCGCCCATATGGATTACAGTCCGGAAAATATCGCTACCGTGGCAGAGTTTTGGGGTTCCGATAGCGTCAGTTCTGAGCCCGGTTTAAAAGCCGTTGATCTCTTCGATGCCGTTGCTGATGGCAGTATTAAAGCCATTTGGATTATGGGCACCAACCCAGTGGTTAGCATGCCCAATGCCAATATTGTTAAAGCGGCGCTGGAGTCCTGCGAGACCGTTATTGTGTCCGACTGTATTGCTGAAACAGATACCACAGCCACGGCCAATATCTTATTGCCGGCCACCGGCTGGGGCGAAAAAGAGGGCACAGTCACCAACAGTGAGCGGCGTATCTCACGCCAGCGCAATCTGTTAAAACCTCTGGGCGAAGCTCGCCATGACTGGTGGATAATGTGTCAGGTGGCGCAGGCCATGGGCTACCAAGAGAGCTTTGCTTACAGTAGTCCAAGAGATATTTTTGTTGAGCACGCCGCGCTCTCTGAATTTAAAAATACCGGCAATAGACTGTTCAATATAGGTGCGCTGACTGGGCTCTCGGAAACCGAGTACGATCAGTTAGAGCCGATTCAATGGCCAGTCACTCCAGAAACCCCGTCTGGAACCAAACGTCTGTTTTTGAATGGGCATTTTCCGACCCCCAGTGGCAAGGCACAGTTTATTAGCAGCACAGCTGAGTTACCCAGACAGAGCCTCAGCGATAAGTACCCCCTGGCCCTCAATAGCGGCCGTATCCGCGATCAGTGGCATACCATGACCCGCACCGGTCGCGCCGCCAGATTGCTGGATCATATTGAGCAGCCTTTTGTGGCTGTCCACCCAGATACTGCGCTGGCCTATAACCTGAAACAAGATGACCTCGCCAGCGTCACTACCGCCCAAGGTGATCTAGAGTTGTCTGTTGTTTTAGATGCAGGGTTAAAATCCAACCAACTCTTTATTCCCATCCACTGGAATAATCAATTTGCCAAAAGCGCCCGTGTCGATAGTTTGGTGGCGCCGATTATCGATGCTGTGTCTGGGCAGCCAGAATTTAAATTTACCCCAGCGGCAATTGCCAAGATCAATGTCCCCTGCTGGGCTGTATTGGTCAGTCGCACCAAGCTCAACTGTGAGCCATTTATAAACTGGAGCCTGTCACCACTGGAGAATAATCAGGGCTACCTCTATCAGGTAGCAGTGACTGAGAATTTTAACTGGCAGGACTTTATTGCCTTAAAACGCCTAATGGAGCAGGGCCCGGCCCAAGCCTATGAACACTATGCCGATGGCTCGGCCTGTGATGAGCGCTTTATCTGCTACAGCGATCAACAGATTGAAATGGCTATTTTTACCCATGTCGACAAAACCCAGCTTCCCGGCAGAGCCTGGCTGCAGAGACTATTTGGCGAACAGGACGATGGTAACTACTGGCCATTGATTGCCAGCAGCAGTGAACCGGATCAGGGCAAGCTGATCTGCTCTTGCTTTAAAGTTGGCGAAAAAACCATTACCGATGCCATTGAAGGAGGCGCCTGTTCAGCCCAACAGCTGGGTCAGCAACTTCAGTGCGGCACCAACTGCGGCTCCTGTATTCCAGAGCTTAATAACCTGATTACCCAAACACTTAGCCTGGCTTAGATCAGCATGGCCTAATGCCAACCAACCATGGAAAACTGATGAACAACAATATTCTGACACTGGTTAAAACCACTAATCCTGCCACTGCAAACCTAAAGCCGGTGGATAAAGCCTCATTCGGTCAGGTGCATCTGGTGGGTGCGGGTCCCGGCGATGCGGAGTTAATTACGGTAAAAGCGATGCGCCTGCTGCAAGAGGCCGATGCGATTGTCTATGACCGGCTCGCCAATCCGGAGCTGTTGGACTATGCCAAAGAGCGCTGCGATCTGATCTATGTGGGTAAGAAGAAAGATCAGCACAGCCTGCCCCAGGAACAGATTTGCGAACTGCTGGCGGTGCTGGCTCGCTGCGGTAAAAATGTGGTGCGCCTTAAAGGCGGCGATAACTTTATTTTTGGCCGCGGGGGTGAAGAGGTAGATCACCTCAATAAACAGGGCGTCGAATGCTCCATTGTGCCTGGTATTACCGCAGCCATTGGTTGTGCTGCCGCCACCCAGATACCATTGACTCACCGCGATCATGCCCATGCCGTAACCTTTATCACTGGTCATCGCCAGAACGGTCAGATGTATATCAACTGGGATCTGGCCCTGCAAAAAGACAGCACTGTGGTGTTCTATATGGGGCTCTCAAATCTCGAGGAGATCACCAGTCAGCTGCTGCAGCGCGGCTGCCCCGCCGATAAACCCTTTGCCGTTGTGGCTCAGGGTACCTCAAATGATCAGCAGGTGGTGCTGGGGACTATCAGTGATATTGCCGAGCGTTTAAAAGCCATGCCACTGCCATCGCCTGCACTATTAATGATGGGTGATGTTATTAAGGCCAATGGCTATGCGCAACAGCTTGCGGATCAAACTTTGGCTAGCTATCCAGCTATCAGGGCTAGCCGAGTTTAAGAGGGTTGACTCCATAATCTATGTATTTATGATTAGACGGCAAACAATAAGAATGCCTGAATTTTTGAACGTTTTCTAAAACAATAACTAAACTAAGGAATTCATCATGAAAAAAATTACTACATTGATTCTGTCATTAGCGCTTCCCATGGCGCTCAGTCCGATCGCACTTGCTGATGGCCATGCTAATGAAGCGACTATGGAGGGCTCGTTCACTACGGTAATGGTAGCGGCGCCTGATATTGGTAAGTATATAGCCAGTGTGAAAAAGGACTCTTCGCCATTTGAGGCAATGGGTGCTATCGCTGCGGGCTACTGTGTCACCATGTCTGGCCACGAGTATCAGGGCCAAATGCGCATGTGGACTGGGTTTTCTAGTGTCCAAGCGGCAATGGTTGGGGCCACAAAATATAACCCCAGCACTGCGAAAAATGATATGTCAAAGCTGAGAGAGGTCAAGCATTCCACGACTTGGAAGCCTCTAAAGCCATTTAAGTTGGCGCCGGGTTATGAGCGGGTGCAGAGTGTCAAGGTGGCACCAGAAAATGTCCCTGCATTTGTTGCGGCCATGTCTAACCTTGAGACGGCGCTGCAGGAGGGTGGTCATTCCAGCTTCTCTAATGGTGTATTTTTGCCTATTGGTGGCGGCGCCCATGATGTAGATATATTGATGCTGCGCTCTATTACACCAACGGCAGAGTCAAACGGCGCTATGTTTGATGAGTACTTTGCAGGCAAGGCCTCATGGGCGGGTGCCTACGCTGATGTGGTTAAGTATATAGTGTCGGTAGAAAGTGATAACTTTGAAATCTGTGAGCAGATTTATTCCGGCAGTTAAATCTCCATAATCCCGTCACTGTTTTTACAGCTTAAAAGGCCATCCGCAAGGGTGGCCTTTTTGTTTCCCCCCTCTGTCGGCCCCGACGGCATTTTGCATACAAGCACAGCATCTGACCAGCCTTGAAAACAGGGCAAATATTTTTACTCTCCAGGGGGAGCGGATGCACCCCACTATGCCGTCTTATACGAGTGCGTTAAAACCGCACATTAATAATTACTACATTTTTTTACTTATGGGGAAATAATATGTTTAGAAAGTCAAAACTTTCTGTCGCTATTCTTGCCGCAGCTGGAACACTCTCAGCGGGCCAGGTCGTAGCTGATGGAGCCTCGATCGATGAGGTTGTTGTTACTGGTATTCGCGGCAGTCTTGAGAGAGCGATGGATACCAAGCGTGATGCCTCAGGTGTTGTTGATGCAATCTCTGCAGAAGATATGGGTAAATTCCCAGATACTAACCTGGCTGAATCACTACAGCGTATTTCTGGTGTTTCGATTAACCGTGTAAATGGTGAAGGTTCTGAAGTTACAGTTCGTGGTTTCGGTGGTAGTTTCAACCTGGTAACACTGAATGGACGTCAAATGCCTTCAGCAAATGTTGGCACTATTACTGGTAACCCATTGGATCAGGGTGCTTCAGGAAGCAGCCGTTCATTTGACTTCTCAAACTTGGCATCTGAAGGCGTTCGTGGCCTGCAGGTATATAAAACAGGTCGTGCATCTGTTGCTACAGGTGGTGTTGGCGCAACAATCAATGTTGAAACCATCAGGCCTCTAGATTCTTCAGGCACTCAGGCCAGCTTTGGCGTTAAGGCTGTCAACGATACTAGCGGCGACGATATCACTCCAGAAGTAAGCGGGCTTTATAGCTGGACTAATGATGACGCTACTTTGGGTGTTTCTCTGTTCGGTAGTTTCCAAGAGCGTGACTCTGGTAGCCGTCACTCCAGTGTTGAGGAATTCGGTCTGCGTACTTGGGACAGCAGCAGCGCATCAAACCTGTCAAATCTAGGTATTGTTAGCGGCGCTGAGATTATCAATGCGCCAAATGATGGCCAGTTGGTATATCGACCCACTAACCTCGGTTTAGGTTTTAACGAAGACAAGCGTGAGCGTACAAATGGCTTGCTGACTGTCCAGTTTGCGCCTAATGACTCAATGACTATCACTGCAGATGCAACCTATGCTGAAAATGTTCAGGACTCTACTGCTCTGATCGATGGCCTGTGGTTCAACGGTACTGTTGACTATGTTGAGTACGATGGTAACCCAGTAGTAGCGGCTCCAGTTATTTTTGCTGAAGACGTGTCTGGCGGTAAAGACTTCTTCTTCCAGAACCTCGCTATGGGAACTAAGGACACTCTGGAGTCATTCGGTGTGAACCTCGATTGGAGCGTAAGCGAAGATCTTAACCTGCGTTTTGATGTTGCAACTTCAGAAGCTGAGAGTGGCGGCAATGGCCCTCAGGGTAACAATGTTCTTCGTATGAACGTTGCTGGTGCTACTGCAGGTTGGCAGGCTGTTGATTTCGGTCAGAAAGTTCCACAGGGCGTTGCCTCTATCGATGATTCGGTCAAGGGAAATAACAACGGCGTTTTCGATATGGCTGATGTTGGTTCTCAGGTTACTCAGTTTGCAAATTCTGCACAGGTGGCCAAGATTGATCAGTTCGCTTTTGATGGTACCTTCGTTGCGTCTGATAACGTCGAGGTAGATTTCGGTGTGGGCTTTATGAGTTCAGAGATGAATCAAACTCGTCACTCAGGTTCTAACTCGCTCGGCGGTTGGGGTGTTGATGCTCCTAACGATATTCCAGAAGGTCTTATCGAGCAGGTTAATACTCTCAATGAGTTCGACTACAACGGTTCTGGTGTTGCTGGTGTTTCTCAGCCTGCTGGCGAGACTGCACCGATTGCCCTGGGTAGTGTTTCTTGGCAGGGTGACCCACTAGCGTTGCTCAACGCAATGGCGCCTATCTACGGTTTAGATCCTAATAACATGCCTATCAACAGCACTGCCGATAATCTGGTTGAAGAAGATACAGTTTCTATCTTCAGTCAGGTGAAGATGGACGGCGAAGTTGGCGGCATGCCACTTAACGTTGTTGCTGGTATCCGTTGGGAAGAAACTGATGTGACTTCAACTTCACAGCAGTCTGTACCCAGTGGTTTTGTTTGGACCTCAAACAATGACTTTGAATTCACGTTGGGGACTGGTGTAGAAAACTTAACTGAAAATTACACCTATAGCGCTCTGCTGCCCAGCTTGGATATCTCTGTCGATGTTACCGACAACCTGAAAGCGCGTGCGTCATTCAGCAAGACGCTATCTCGTCCAGGATACAGTGATATGTACACTGCTACCTCAGTCGAATCGCCTAGCCGTATTACTCACTTAGGTGATAAGCCTTCTGCTAGTCAGGGTAATGCACGATTGGATCCTCTGGAATCAAACAACTTCGATCTTTCTGTTGAGTACTACTACGGTGAGGCAAATTACTTCTCTGTTGGTTACTTCCAGAAAAATGTATCGAACTTTGTTGGTATTCAGCAGGCCGATCAAGCTCTGTTTGGTTTGAGAGATGCTACAGCCTCTAACAGTACTTTCTTGTCTCAAGCAATTACTGAGTTGGCTGCAATTGGTGTGGCGGAAAGTGAAGATGCACTTTTCTCTATGACAGCGATTCTGCAAAATATGGCAGATTTCACTGGAGCGACAGGTGGAGAAGCCTATCAGGCCGCTCTTGCTGCTCAGGCTTCTGAGCAGGCGTTCCATGACTCTATCTTTAGTGTCTATGACGTAACTGCTGTTGCAACTGATCCAGAGATCCAGTTTGCTGTGAAGAGTCCAACCAACTCACAGGATGCTGAAATCTACGGTTTTGAGCTTGCATCGCAGCATTTCTTCGGTGATACAGGCTTTGGTTACCAGTTTAACTACACAACTGTAGAGGGTGACATTGGCTATGATAATGGATCTAATCCAGATCAAGACCAGTTTGCACTTCCTGGTTTGAGTGACTCTATGAACCTTGTGGCAATTTACGAGAAAGATGGTCTATCTGCTCGTTTAGCCTACAACTGGCGCGATAACTTCTTGAGCCAGGTCAACCGTTCAGTCGGTAGTACTCGTAACCCTGAGTACACTGATTCAGTTGAGCAGGTTGATTTGAATGTAAGCTACGAGTTCAACTCTGGTTTAACTCTGTCTCTTGATGCGATCAATCTGACGTCTGAAGGACAGCGCAAGTACGGTCGTACTGAAACTGCTGCATTCTTCGTACAGGAACTTGATCCACGCTATGTATTCTCCGCGCGATATTCGTTCTAAGCGGAGTCAGGCGTTCTCTCTGGTAGCTAATGCTGCCAGAGAGTCCGTTAGTAGCTCAAGTAGTACAAAGAAAAACCTTATATAGTAGTTCCGATAAGGCCCCCAGATAGTTTTATCTGTGGGCCCTATCTTTTTATTACAATGGTAGACTTAGATCTGAGCGCTTATAGCGATAAATGACTGGATAAATGTATGAGTAAAACTGTACTCCTAAATAATGTCGAACATAAAGACTTAAAAGTTGACTCCAGCCACAGCGCTGAATATGGCGACAACGTAAACCGAGCCTTAGCCTTTTCTACTGAATTTGGCGATCTTCAAAAAGAATATCCAATACTATTTTACAAAGATCCGAAAACAGAAGCCTTTCAGGCGCATGTAATTCTGGGTCTTGAGAAGGACGAAAATCTATTTTTAGGCGAGCATGGTTGGCTGGGAAACTATGTACCCGCCGCACTCTCTCGCGGCCCATTTCTGATTGGCTTTCAAAGCCATGAAGTCGATGGCAAAGCCTATAGCGAACCGGTTATCCATATTGATATGAACAATCCCAGAGTGGGGGCCGACAGTGGCCAGCCTCTGTTTCTCGCCTATGGTGGCGATACGCCATACCTGGAAAAAGTCATGCAAACCCTGCAGGTGATTCACCAGGGTGCTGCCCTCGACGAGAGGTTCTTTTCAACACTGGGTTCAATGGATCTGTTTGAACCCGTCAATATAGAGATATCGCTAAGCAATATTGCCAATGTTAATCTGCGTGACTATTACACGATTAATAAAGATAAGTTGGCCCAGTTGGATGGGGAGAATCTGGAAAAGCTAAATAGCATGGGTCTATTGAGCCTTGCATTTTTTGCTTTGGTGTCGATGGGTAACTTTAATAAGCTGATCAATCTTAAAAATCAAAGAATGGCGATTGCTTAGTAATAGTTGTGCAAACATAGATTTATGATGAGTGATTTAAAAAGTCAGGTTCGTGTTCTAGAGGCTGTTCGTCCGGATCAGATTCCTTTCGATGAGCTCTTTCAAGCGAACGAGCCGGTTATTTTGCGCGGTCTGGTTGCCGACTGGGAGCTAGTTAAAGTGGGTCGTGAGTCGCCGGACAATGCCATGCAACTGTTGCAAAATCACTCTACTGATAACCCGGTAGGCGTCTACGTTGCGCCGCCTGAAAGCAAGGCGCGGTTCTTTTATAACGACGATTGCACGGGGTTTAATTACCAGAGCAAGCACAGCCCACTGAGTGAAATATTTGCTCAGATTCGCGACAGCAAGAACAATCCAGATCGCTCTTACTACTACATGAATTCGCTGACATTGGATAACTGCTTTCCCGGTTTGCGTGAGCACAATGACCTCTCTTTTGACCACCAGGCCTTTGCCAATAACACACCATTATCCAAGGTCTGGGTGGGCACGGAGTCAATTGCAGCGGCGCATTATGATGTGCCGAGTAACCTGGCCTGCTGTGTCCTTGGCGCTCGCCGCTTCACGCTGTTTCCGCCGGAGCAGATTCATAATTTATATCCGGGACCTCTGGAGCCCACACCCGGTGGACAGGTTATCAGCATGGTAGATCTGAAAGACCCTGACTTCGAACGCTTTCCGCGTGTTCGTCAGGCACTGGACGCGGCAGTGGTGGTCGACCTAGAGCCCGGTGATGCCGTTTACTATCCCAGTATGTGGTGGCATCAGGTTGAGGCGCTGTCGCCCTTTAATATTATGATCAATTTTTGGTGGCTAACGGCACCGGCCTATATGGGCAACCCGCTCGATATTGTGATGCATGCCATTATGGGGATTCGAGATCGTCCGGAGGCTGAAAAAAATGCTTGGCGAGAAGTGTTTGAATACTATGTGTTTGGTGCATCCGAAACGCCGCGAGAGCATCTTCCTCGCGCAATTCAGGGAGCCTTGGCGGATCTGGATAACGACGGAGTTCGACGTATTCGAGCTCTTGTTAAAAACAAACTAAATCGTTAAATGCCCGACGCAGGATCTGTTGCTGAGATAAAAATAATAATATTTGGAGACATACAACAATGTTGAAAGTGGTTATTGCAGGAGGTGGAACAGCCGGCTGGATGGCAGCCTGTGGCCTCTCGACCCGTTTAACGGGTTTGCTCGATATTACACTGGTTGAATCTGATGCTATTGGAACAGTGGGTGTAGGCGAAGCAACCATCCCACCTATGCGCAATTTTCACCGCATTATGAACATTGATGAGCAAGAATTTATGCGCGAGACTCAGGCCACGTTTAAGCTGGGTATTGAATTTGATAACTGGGGAGATATTGGCGATAGCTATCTTCACTCCTTTGGAGAAATTGGTCAGCGCTCTTGGATGGCAGAATTTCACGAGTTTTGGATGGAGGCAAAGGCGCAGGGATTCGGCGGTAGTCTCGAGGACTATTGCCTTGAATTGAAAGCGGCCAAAGCGGGAAAATTCGCCACTCAGATAGATGACACCAGATTAAATTTTGCCTTTCATCTCGATGCCACACGCTATGCAAAATACCTGCGCAAGAAAAGTGAGAAAGCCGGGGTGCGCCGAGTTGAGGGCTTGATTAAAGAGGTTCAAAAAGATCAGCAATCTGGTGATATAACGGCACTATTACTGGAGAGTGGTGAGCTTATTGAGGGTGATTTATTTATCGACTGCACCGGCTTCCGCTCTCTGCTGCTGGGTGAAACTCTCGAGGTCGGTTTTGAAGACTGGAGCCACTGGCTGTTTTCAGATAGAGCCATTGCGGTGCAGACCACATCTGTCAGCGAGCCGCCACTTTATACCCGCGCTATAGCCCATCCCTCTGGTTGGCAGTGGCGCATCCCTCTGCAGAGCCGAGTTGGCAATGGCATTGTCTACAGTAGTCGCTTTATGTCTGATGACGAGGCCAAGCAGACGCTGTTGAATAATATTTCAGGCGAGGTGCTTACCGAACCTCGATTAATCAAATACCGCACGGGCACGCGTCAGAAGTCCTGGCACAAGAACTGTGTTGCGCTGGGCTTGGCCAGTGGTTTTATTGAGCCATTGGAATCCACCAGTATCCATCTGGTGATGACCGCCATTATTCGCTTAATTCGACTGTTTCCGTTTGGCGACTCCAGTCAGGCACTGGCCGATCGGTTTAACCAGGAATCGCGCACTGAAATAGAGACGGTGAGAGATTTTATTATTCTTCACTACAAGCAGACCAATCGCACGGATACCGACTTTTGGAATGCCTATCGCACCATGGATATTCCCGACAGTTTGGCCCATCGCTTGGAGATATTTAAAAATAATGGCTATGTCTGGGCCGATGACGTCGCCCTGTTCCGAGTTGATTCCTGGGTGCAGGTGATGATGGGTCAGGGCTTGACGCCCACAGGTTTTCATGGCGCGGGCAAGCTCACGGGTAGTGAAGCGCTAGAGAAGTCGCTGGCTAAAATAAAAACGTCGATTGATGAGACGGTAGCAAAACTGCCCACACATCAACAATTTATTGATCATTACTGTGCATCTCCCCAAGGGGATTGATCGCCTAAAACATGTGAAGACATCATGACTAAAACGGTCGTTATAGTAGGTGGAGGCAGTGCGGGCTGGTTAACGGCTGGCATTATTGCCGCACGGCATAACCCCCTTGATAAGAGCACTGCAGCCGGTCAGGGCATCAGAGTTATTGTTCTTGAATCTCCCGATGTTGCCAATCTCGGCGTCGGCGAGGGAACATGGCCGACCATGCGGGATACGCTGCGGCAGATCGGTATATCAGAGGTAGATTTCCTGCGCTGCTGTGATGTCAGCTTTAAACAGGGCTCGCAGTTTATCAATTGGCAAAGGGGCGAGGGTGAGTCTTACTATCATCCCTTTGTTCCGCCCAGCGGTTACGGCTCGGTTAATCTGGCCGCGCACTGGTTGCATCATCCTGGGGATAGCAATTTTGTCGATGCGGTTTGTCCTCAGGGCAAGGTCTGTGATTTGCGCCTGGCGCCAAAAACGCCGCAGACTCCTGAGTACGCATTTGGCCTTAATTACGGCTACCACCTCAATGCTGGGAAATTTGTTGAATTACTGCAGCGGCACTGTGTGGAGAAGCTGGGCGTGGAGCACCAGCTCGGCCATGTCGATGAGGTCCTGAGTGCTGAGAATGGTGATATCGAATCGCTGAGTCTGTCCAGTGGCGAAATATTGCCAGCTGATGTGTTTGTCGACTGCACCGGCTTTGCGGCGCTATTGATTGGCAAGCACTATCAGGTGCCCTTTGTGTCGCAGCGACACTGTCTATTCAATGATACCGCCCTTGCAGTGCAGGCTAATCATGCCAGTGAAGATACGCCCATCGCATCCTGTACCAAGTCTACCGCTCAATCCAGCGGCTGGGTTTGGGATATCGCTCTGCCGACCAGGCGCGGGATTGGCCATGTTTTTTCTAGCCAACATATCTCGGTGCAGAAGGCAGAGGATGAGTTACAGCGTTACCTCGCCGCCGACCCAGCGTTAGCCAAGCAGCAGCACAGCCCACGTAAAATTACTTTTCAGCCAGGACACAGGCAAACCTTTTGGCATAAAAACTGTGTTGCCGTTGGTGTATCTGCCGGTTTTGTTGAGCCGCTGGAGGCAAGTGCACTGGTGTTGATTGAAAAATCGGCAGAGTTTATCAGCAATAATTTGCCTCAGGAAAGGTCCGCAATGACTGTTGTCGCCAAGCGTTTTAATGAAATTATTGGCAAGTACTGGATCGATATTATTGATTTTTTAAAGCTTCATTATGTATTGTCTGAACGCAGGGATTCAGACTATTGGCGCGATCACAGCCAGTCTCAAAGCATTCCAGAGAGTCTTCAGGATTCACTGGAACTGTGGCGCTCACAGGTTCCCTGGGTCTCAGATAGCAATAATCGAGCGGAGCTGTTTTCTGCTGCCAGCGTACAGTATGTGCTCTATGGTATGGGGTTCGTTACTGAGATCAATAGTCGTCGTTATCGTGGCTGGGATAAGGATGCTGAACTGGCAGACAGATTGATGCGCGATAATCTGGGCAAGACCGAAATGTTTATGGCTAGCCAGCCGACAAATCGCGATCTGCTAAATCTGGTACGCGGTGGTTAGGGCACATCAGCATCGCTACGAGAATTCAATAAAGCTGGTAATGGTAAGGCGTCCGGTCTCTGGGCTGGGGTCAAAGTTATAATTGGGCTTAATGATGCCAGAGTGCAGGCTGGAGCCGCGGTACATTAACAAGCGGTTATACAATGTACTGCACGAGGCAATTTTAGAATACGCCTCAGTATCGCCACAAATATAGCTGCTGGGGTGCACTGTGGGATCCTGAAGCTGCCTCTTAATACTTCCCTCATACTGTTCAAGCCGTTGTCTATCAATATATTCATGACCGGTTTCGCGGTGGCGATAAAACGCCGTGCCTGAGTCCGGTGCATCACACAGATAATGGATTACCGCCAAGCTGCTTCTGGAAGGTGCATCAAAATGGGGAATAAGTTGCATTGGCGCAAGGTCTTCCGGCCTCGATGTGACGATAGAGTACTTTGCTACCGCCTTTTTGATAGTGCGCAGGTCAAGATTAAAAACGTCGCGAATGACAGTCTGGAAATTTCTTACCAGTGCGACGATATAGGCATCCGAGATGCTCATTCTAACGCCCGGATAAAAGCTATCGGCAACCGCAAAGTTATTTCGCGCAATGGCGTCCTGCTTAAGTTTGTCCACCCCTTGAATATAGGAATCGACCCGCACCAGCTCTTGTTGATCCGCACCTATTTTCAGGCACTCAATATCAATATCGCTGCACGGCGCATAAATTGATTTGTCATCAACGGACATTTTCTATTCCTTGTCGCCGACTCTGTACAAGGCGGGATGGTTTATATGGGAGTAAAAGCCAGAATTTTTAAAGCTGTAGTGAAATAATCTTCATATACACAGCATAAATGAATTCTTGTGGTATGCACATAGGGTATTATTAGCAAGTAATACGGTCATTTTTTTGGTCATTCGCGGGGCCGGATTTGCCTGTCTTGAACGTCTTATTGGGTTGCTATGATTAGGCGTTTTCAGACCTTTGCTGTGCACCCTGATTATTTGTGAACATAAATAATAACTATTAAAAAATGAGCGAGTGAAGTTTGTTGATGACTGTTTCTAATTATTTTATGGCCGGGTTAATTTTATCTGTAGTCGCTGGATGTGATGGGGGCGCCAATGTGGATGAAAAGAGTGCGGCTCTTGCTGAGGCAGAGGCGGCAAAGATTCATCCAGAGATCTGGCCAAAGCAAACCTCGCCGTTCGCGCGCGATGAATCTCTAGAGCAGCGCATTACAACACTGATTGATAGCATGAGCCTGGAAGAAAAAGTGGGTCAGGTCATTCAGGCGGATATTGCCTCAATCACACCGGATGAATTGCGTGAATATCATCTGGGCTCGATACTCAATGGCGGCAACTCCGCGCCCGGCGGTGACAACCGCACTACTGCTGCAGCCTGGGTGGCGCTTGCCGATGAATTTTGGCTGGCATCCACTGACAAGTCCGATGGCAGAACAGGTATTCCAGCCTTGTGGGGAACCGATGCGGTTCACGGCCACAACAATATCGTTGGCGCGACTATTTTCCCTCACAATATTGGCCTGGGTGCTGCTAACAATACTCATTTGATGCACCAGATTGGTACGGTCACGGCCAAAGAATTACTGGTGACAGGTTTGGACTGGACCTTTGCTCCCACTATCGCTGTGGTGCGCGATGATCGCTGGGGACGCACCTATGAAAGCTATTCTGAAGATCCGGCTATTGTCAGAGACTTCGCCGGTTATCTGGTTGAAGGTATCCAAGGTAAGCTCAGTGATCAAACATTCCTCGATGAGGATCATCTGATTGCAACGGCCAAGCACTTTATTGGTGATGGTGGCACCATCGATGGCCGCGATCAGGGCGATAATATTTCCAGTGAAGAGGCGTTGCGCGATATACAGGGCGCCGGTTACCCCGTTGCCATTCGTCATGGTGTGCAGTCGGTAATGGCCTCATTTAATAGTTGGCATGGTCGTCAAATGCACGGTTATAAAGAACTTTTAAGCGATGTGCTGGTGGATCAAATGGGCTTTAGCGGCTTTGTTGTGGGTGACTGGAATGGTCACGGGCAGGTCGAAGGCTGCACCAATGTGTCCTGTGCGGCATCGCTGAACAACGGCGTTGATATGTTTATGGCGCCTGACAGCTGGAAGGAACTCTATGCTAATACTCTGGCTCAGGTAAAAAGCGGCGAGATTACAATGGCGCGCTTAGATCAGGCCATAGGCCGAATTTTGCGGGTAAAAATACGTGCCGGTTTATTTGACGCCGGACTGCCCTCAACGCGGAAATACGCTGGCCGTTTCGAGTTACTTGCGGCACCAGAGCACAGGGCCGTGGCTCGCAAAGCTGTGCGTCAGTCACTGGTTCTGATTAAGAATCAAAACCAAATACTGCCGCTTTCTCCGACTGCGAATATCTTAGTGGCTGGTGACGGCGCCGATAATATTGGCAAGCAGTCTGGTGGCTGGACACTTTCCTGGCAGGGTAATGGCAATACTAGAGAGCATTTTCCTCAAGGCATGTCTATTTTCGACGGCATTGCAGAGCAGGTAGCCGCGGCAGGTGGTCAGGCAACATTAAGTGAAAACGGTGAGTATAAAAATAAACCCGATGTGGCTGTGGTGGTATTTGGCGAAAATCCCTATGCAGAATTTCAGGGCGATCGCCCCCATTTAGATTTTCAATCTGAAGCTGGTTTAGAGCTGCTGGTGAAATTTAAGTCTCAGGATATTCCCACCGTAGCTGTGTTCCTATCTGGACGGCCGATGTGGGTCAATCCAGAAATAAATGCTGCAGATGCCTTTGTCGCCGCATGGTTGCCGGGCACCGAGGGTGCTGGTGTTGCGGATGTCTTATTGCGCGGTGCCGAGGGTGATATTCAGCATGATTTCCTCGGAAAACTATCATTTTCTTGGCCTAGAACCGGCGCTCAAACCGCTGTTAATGTCGGTGACGAAAACTACAACCCTCTCTTTGCCTATGGCTATGGTTTGAAATATTCAGACACAGGTGATATCGAAGCTCTATCTGAAGATCCGCAACTCGGTGATAAGGCGCAGGGCCAGAGCAGTAACTTTTTAAAGGCCGGTGAGCCTGTCTCACCTTGGCGTATGGTTATGCGCGACTCTGCAGGCACCGTTCAGATAACCGGGTCAAAGGCGGCTAGTGCCTCTGGTGCGCTAACTATGACAGCGCTTGATTACAAGGGCCAAGAAGATACACGCCTGTTTGCATTTTCTGGCGATGCGGTGCTGTCAATTGAAGGTGAGGCTGTTGATATTTCACGTGAATCCAACGGCGATATGGCGCTGGAACTTACCTATCAGGTGCTTGGCGATAAGGTCGCAAATACAACCTTCAGTATTGGCTGTGGCGAAGGCTGCAGTGGTGGCCTAGATATTACTAATGGCCTTCTCAGCAAGCTTAATCAAGGCTGGCAGGTCTCCCGTTTGAAGCTGAGTTGTTTTGCTGAAAGAGGCACAGATATGAGCAAGGTGAGCTCACCTGTTGTCATTGCGGGATCTGGAGCAACACAGATACAGATAAAGTCTATCAGGATCGACAGCAACCAGGGTGATGCCAACTGCTCTCTATAAGAATTTCACCGCAGATTGGTTCTTCTAGAGAGTGGATTTGCTAGGTTAGAACGTCTTACTATGTAGGATTATTGATCATTTTTAGCAGTTTGGGGATTGGTCCGTTTATGTCAATGTGTTGCTTTTTAGTCGAATTAGTCGAATTAGTCGAACTAGGCGAAATGGCGTTATGACGTCTGAGAGCCAAAAGCTGGAGATGCATGATGTCTATGTCCGTCATCACACGGAACTTTGTCGCTATGTGATTAACAAGGTTAACGTGAGTAGTGACGAGGCTCAGGACATTGTGCAGGCCGCTTTTACTCGCGTGATTGAAATGGACTTTAGTGACATAAAAAATCCGAGAGCACTGCTGTACAAGACTAGTTACAATATTGCCATCGACCAAATAAGACGTGGTGGTGTGCGCCAGAGGCATGTTCAGACAGTTGTTGATTCAGGTGCAAATCTGGTTGAAGAGTTAAATCCAGAGCGTATACATGACGGCAAGCGACAGCTGGGTCTAGTGGTTAGCGCGCTCTGGGGTATGCCTAAAAAGCGCAGGAGACTACTGATGATGAACCGTTTTGATGGGATGAGCTATGCTCAAATTGCCCGAACAGTGGGTTTGTCAGAAACCGTAGTGCGCAAACATGTAACAAGGGCGCTTGTCGATTGTCAGAAAGCACTGCAAGCCCAAACGGGTAAGAATTCGAGATGAGCAAAGATTTTATGCAGTTACCAGATCAGATTAATAAGCAGGCGGCCGAGTGGTTTACGCTTATGCAGTCAGCCCATGCATCTGCCGCAGATCGTCAGGCGCTACGTGACTGGCTGGCAGAACATGATGACCATCAAGAGGCTTATCGACAAATCGAGGCCGTTTGGAGTAGCTTGGGCGATCTGTCTGGCACTGCTGATGGCATTGCGCTGCGCCGATCGGTAGAACCGTTGACTGATAAGTTAAAGTCTTTTTTGATGGCGCCAATTGCAATGATTGCATCGCTTGTGCCGTCGCCAAAGTATGCCATGAGCTTTGTCGCCTTGGTCGCTGTGATTGGTTTTATTATGCTGCCTGAATCCAATCAGCCGATCACCAATCATTACAGTACTCAGGCGGGAGAGATAAAAACAATTACTCTGGCAGACAACAGTGAAATTACGCTGGGTGCCAAGTCGAAAATTAGCACGCGGATTTCAGATATTGGTCGATCGGTGAATTTGATCAGTGGAGAGGCCTTTTTTGATGTAGCTAAGGATCGGCAAAATCCTTTTGCAGTTACCGTGAACAATGTATTGGTCGAAGTTGTGGGCACACAGTTTAATGTGCAGAGGATACAGGACGATGTCAGCGTGGCTGTGCTGGAGGGCATAGTGAATGTTTTTGCCAGCGAAGACAGCGCAGCGGCAGCTCTTCCCGCCGTCGTTTTGACTGCAGGGCAGATGGTGGTTAAAGCCAGTAACCGCGCCTTTGATTCAGTGATCGCTGTATCTACTGCAGACCTAGGTGCCTGGCGCATGGGTCGGCTAATCTATAGGGATACCTCAGTAGCGGATGTTGTGGCCGATGCCGGTCGCTACTTTGACGGTAAGATTGTATTGCAGTCCGAGGAGCTGGCTGATGTCAAAGTCAGCATGACATTGCGCACCGATCAAGTTGGTCAACTCCCACAGATGTTGGCACAAACGTTACCACTTGAGGTCCATGTTATCTCCGACAATATAATCGTACTTAAAAAATAATCGCAGATCCCGACACTTTAAACAGGCCTGTGACCAAGCCTTGGTATGGCGGCCAATTTTGCAGCACTTTATAACGCCTAAATATAAAAACTTTTATCTAAATAACAATAAAAAAGATCCGAGGGAAATATGAATACCGCAGCAGGTTCCAGTAACGAGAGACTTACCATCTTAAAAATAACTATTGTCGCTGCATTGGGCGGTTTGTTATTTGGCTATGACACAGGTGTTATAGCTGGGAGCCAGCTATATTTTACCGAGTATTTTAATTTTTCTGCTGTCGAGCAGGGCTGGGCGGTCAGCAGCGCCCTCTACGGCTGTCTGGTGGGAGCGCTGGCCGGTGGCTACCTCACCAAACAGATCAGTAGAAAGTACACGCTGATTCTTGCGGCCATTCTTTTTACTGTCTCAGCCTGGGGTTCCGGTGTTGCAGATACACTTGACCAGCTGGTTATCTATCGCATTCTGGGTGGTCTCGGCGTGGGTATGGCGTCCTTGGCCGCACCTATGTATATCGCCGAAATAGCACCGCCTCAGCACCGTGGTCGCATGGTGTCCTACTATCAGCTGGCGGTGGTTATCGGTTTCTTTGTGGTGTTTCTGGCGACCTACTTTATTGGTGGTGGAGATACACAGGGCATGTCGGCCCAGATGATTGAGCAGATTCACGAACACAATGTAACTGAGGGCTGGCGCGTTATGTTTTGGTCAGAGCTGGTGCCTGCCGTTGCCTTCTTGGTACTGTTATTCACTGTGCCGCACAGCCCGCGCTGGTTGATGTTGAAGGGTCGTAACGACGAAGCCAAGGCTGTGCTCGCCCGCATTACCGCCAATGAGCAGCAGGCTGCGGCTGAGTTCGCTGATATAGAGGCGTCACTGGCGGATAAGCCGAAAACCAATATAGCTATGCTATTTGCCAAGGGCGTTGGTTTTGCCCTATTTCTAGGTGTTATGTTGTCGATTTTCCAGCAGATCACCGGCATCAATGCGATTCTCTACTATGGCGCTGAAATCTTCAGTAATGCACTGGGCTATGGGCCTGAAGATGCGCTGAAACAGCAGCTCTGGTTGGGTGCCGTCAATTTAATCTTTACCTTTGTCGCTATTTATATGGTCGATAGCTGGGGTCGCAAACCCCTATTTATCCTCGGCTCATTGGGCATGTTTGCCGGCCTAAGTGTGTTGGGTCTCACTATATATACTCAGCAGATGGGTGTTATCTCTCTTATTGCGGTATTGGTATTTATCGGTTCATTTGCCATGTCTATGGGCCCGGTTGTCTGGGTGATGCTGGCGGAAATTTTCCCCAATAATGTGCGCAGTGTGGCCATGTCTATCGCCGTGGCGGCACAGTGGTTATTTAATGCGCTAGTCGCTAACAGTTTTCCCGTGATTAATAACAGCGCGGTAAACCAAGACAGTTTTAACGGGGCGCTACCCTATTTTATATTCGCTTCATTCTGTGTCGTTGCCATGGTGTTTGTATGGAAGCTGGTACCAGAGACCAAGGGTAAAACGTTGGAAGAGATGGAGGTACTTTGGTCTGATAATGATGCCAGCTAAGGAGGTTGGTCAGGGAGCAGATTGGGTTATAAAAATCTGATTTTGCGCGCAAAAATGTCTCCAGAGGGGACATCACAACCTGTGTTACTGACCTTCCACCGCATTAGGCCTGCGGGCAATACTAGTTTGCATATATACTCAAAGAATAAAAAAATCTCACCAAAAGAGTGTGGAACACCACGCCATTAGTGTTTGGTTATGAATAAATCGAATGAGATGAGGGGGAGGGTACTGCAGACCAACTTGGTGATGGTCGTGGTCTTTCTCGTTCTAAATTTTGCATTTATACAGCCCAGTAGTGCCGAGCCTAATCAGCCCCGAATTGCCTTCAATATCCCCGCACAGCCCTTGGACTCTGGGCTGGTTGCCTTTTCGCTGCAAGCGGATATCAATATTATTGCTGTTACCGCCAATCTACAGCCCCATGTGATCGCAGATTTAAACGCTGAGTTAACCAGAGCAGAGGCTCTGACCTTGCTGCTTGAGGGTACTGGATTAGACTATAAAATAATCAATCACAAAGCGGTGTCGATCTTTGTGGCTGGGAGGGCCACTGAGGATGGCGGCGCAGATACCTTGCTGCAAGAAATCATTGTGACTGCCGCGGGGCGGGCCACGGACCTGCAAAAAACGCCCATTGCGGTCACTGCATTTGATCAGATCCGGCTGGATGCCGACCGCATTAATAATCTGCATGGACTGAGCCATTTGGTGCCTGGTCTAGAGATGACGAGCACAGCTCCTCAGTCGGCGACACTGGTGCAGTTGCGCGGGGTGGGCTCGACCAATATCACCGAAATTGCCGATGGACCAGTATCCATTCATGTCGATGGTATCTATTCCCCCAGATCACAGGCAGCGGCGGCACTACTCTATGATGTAGACCGCATTGAAGTTCTGCGTGGCCCTCAGGGGACATTACTCGGCCGCAACTCGACGTCTGGCAGTATTAATATTTATAACCAGAAGCCATCGTTAGATATTTTGGACGGCAATTTCTCCACAGTACTCGGCGACTATGATCATCGAGAGCTGCGTGGGGCTTTAGATATTCCTATTAATGACCAATTCGGACTGCGATTTGCCGGTGTTACTCTGAGGCATGGCTCCTACACTGAGCTACGGGATAATTATGCGGGTCTGGCTCCCCAGTATCCGGCAACTACAGATCAATTGAGCGCCTACGATCAGGCTGTCGACTACGGACAGGAGGCACCGGAGACGGCAGATCAGCAAAGCTGGAGAATTACCTCTCTGTGGCAGCCAACAGAGAGCTTTAGCGCCTTGACCAGTATCGAGAAATACAGGGATCAGGGTACAGGCCTGGCGCAATTAGATCCTAGCTTGGTTGCTCAGGGCATCAGGGCCGTGGTTTCCGACAGCCCGTCTTTTCTTGATCTCAGCAACAAGACTTTACGCAATCAGCTGGACTTCAAGGCCGCGGGGTATTCGGTACGCTACCTCTATGGGCGCTCGCGTATGAAGCGAGAACAGATTGTTGATGCAGATAATGGCAGGAGCAGCAGCTTTGAGCAGCAGCGCACCCATAGCTCCAATTTCCAGTTCTCATCCCATGAACTGCAAGTCATGAATGATGATAGTGAGCGCCTGCGGTGGCTGATGGGATCTTTCTACTCTCGTGAATATAATAAAATTGTCTTCGCGGTCGACCAGCAAAATGCTGGTGGTGGAAGAGGCCCCGAGGGGGCGACCAGTTGGATTAGTAACTTTGATGGCGCTGCCGTTTCCTATGCGATTCAACCCAATCGGCGGGTGGAATCACTGGGTGTGTTTGCGCAGGCCACCTACGATTTTGACCGATTTAATCGCTTAACGCTGGGTACCAGACACACCAGAGACACCAAGTCAGATCGCGGTGGTCGCGCGGTTAACTGTCGAGTGACTTCGGTGCTGGGACCCTATGTGGAGCCTGGGTCGATTGGTCCCGGAGCCCCAAGGCCAGAAGATATTTATGCCGATGCGGCGACCCAGCAGGCGATTGATAATGGTGACTATCATAATAATGGCACCAATCAGGGAATTGGTGATCAGCCCTGCTGGATTCGACAAGTCAACGATCTGTCTGTCACTTGGAAAAACCTCACTGGACTGATTAGCTATGAATTCAGTCCCTCTGACCGCCTGATGTACTTTGCCTCAATTTCTAACGGCTTTAAGTCCGGCCATATTCAGGACGCTGGCAACTATGTTGAGCCTGAGACGGTGACCAATTTTGAGCTCGGCTTTAAGTCACAGTATCTCGATGACAGTTTGCGACTTAACCTGGCCCTGTTTCGGGCCAACTATGATAATCTTCAGTTCTCTAATGAGGACCGGCTTGATATAAATAATGATGGCGTCGCCGATACCGGTGGCAGCACTGTGGTGCGCAATGCGTCCGCGGCAACTATTCGTGGCTTGGAGCTAGAGCTCGATTGGGCACTGACAGATGTTGATCGCTTACAGTTAAGCGCAGCTTTGACCGACGCCTACTTTGACCAGTTTGAAATACCAGACACCTTGTTTGGTAATCTTTTTAATCCCTTTGTGTCGCAGACGTCACTGTCCCCAGAAGATCCAGTGGTGCTCTCTGGTAATAGTCCACCCAGGGTGCCGAACTGGAAAATTACCCTCTCTTACAGCCATGACTTTATCTATGACTGGGGCATTGTTACACCGCGACTGGCAGCGAGAGCCTCAGACCGATATTTTTTAGATATCTATAACCGCGATAAATTAGCGCCTGGAATTTTCGACAGGCTGCCCGAAGGCGGTGCCGATCTGGGTGTGCAGAAAGCCTACCAAATGTTTGATCTGCGCCTCACATTCCAGCCGATTTCGAAAATCTGGATACTGTCAGCATTTATTAATAATGCCACCGATGAAAATGTAAAGGTAGATTCAGGAAATGTTATTACCGAGCACGGCCTTGTTGCTACCTATATGGCGCCGCGTACCTTTGGCGTCAAATTTAATTATTTTTTTTCAGGGCAGTAAACCGATTTAAAAAATCTCCGACCCACTTTTCAAAATAAAAAATTGGCACTTATAAAAGTCACCCAAAAATCTTACCCAAATCGAAAATATTAATAATTCAAAGGACCTGTTAATGCAAAACTATCTCAGTCAAAAAACATTTTATTCGCTGGTTTTAATTTTAGCCGCGAGCAGTTTTTCGATTTTTTCTCAGGGCGGTCAGAGCACCGATCCATTTGTCGAAGCCAATTATGACCCGGTTGTGGAAAAGCGCATTGACAAGATAATTAATGCCATGACTCTTGGTGAAAAAATTGGTCAGATGTCACTGCGTGACTGGCTGGAATATAAAGAAAAAGATTTAGATCAGGTTCGAGAGGAAATTAGACAGGGCAAGATCGGTGGTTTTCTAAACGTTCCCAGAAGCCCGTCCGACCCTAAGGCGTTTTCGAAATTACAGAAAATTGCAGTCGAGCAAAGCCGCCTTGGTGTGCCGCTGATATTTGGCCATGATGTTATTCATGGTTATAAAACTATTTTTCCCATTCCCCTTGGTCAGGCTGCAACATGGAATCCACAGATGGTTGAGCTGGGTGCTCGGGTGGCTGCTAAAGAGGCGACATCTGCTGGCATTCGCTGGACTTTCGCGCCGATGATTGATATTGGCAGGGATCCTCGCTGGGGTCGTGTTGCAGAGACATTGGGCGAGGACGTTTTTCTCACCTCTACTTTGGCAGCTGCAATGGTCAAAGGCTTTCAGGGCGATGACCTAAGTAGCCCTGACTCATTGGCTGCCTGTGCCAAACACTTTGTCGGTTACGGTGCCGCTGAGGGTGGCCGTGATTACAACAGCGCTTATATTCCTATGCGTCAGATGTATGATCATCATCTACCCCCTTTCAAGGCGGCCATCGATGCGGGTGCCGTGTCTCTTATGACATCCTACAGTACCTTAGACGGTGTTCCCCCAACAGCAGATCGGCATCTGTTAACCGATGTTCTGCGGGATCAGTGGGAGTTTACCGGGTTCGTGGTGAGTGATTGGAACTCTGTGATGGAAATGCTCGAGCATGGATTTGCCGCTGATGACAAAGAGGCGGCTAAAAAGGCAACCAATGCGGGACTCGATTTTGAAATGTACTCCAGGGCGTTGGGAGATAATCTCTCCACACTTGTCGATACCCAAGAGGTGAAAGAAGGTCAAATCGACTCGGCGGTAAGACGTTTGCTGAGAGCTAAAATTGCCATGGGCTTATTTGAAAATGACTATGCCGGAGGCAAGGAAGAGTTTTTAAAAGAAGAGTATCTCGAGGCGGCCAAGGCAGCGGCCAGCCAATCGTTTGTGCTGCTAAAGAATGACAAGAAGATCCTGCCACTAAATAAAAACCAAAAAATTGCAGTCATTGGTCCAATGGCTGAAGTACCCTACCAACAGATGGGCACCTGGGTTTATGAGGGCGAGGCAAAAGATTCTCGAACATTGTTGCCAGCCCTTGATAACTATCTGGGCGAGCTAAAAGAAAATGTGCAGTATGCCCCCGGTCTTGCCTACAGTCGCAGTAAGGATAGAGAGGGATTCGAAAATGCGATTGCCATTGCCAAGAATTCAGATGTGATTGTATTCTTTGGTGGTGAGGAGGCTGTCTTAAGCGGCGAGGGACATAGCCGCGGCAATATTGCTTTTCCCGGCGCTCAAATTGAGCTACTCAATGAATTATCAAAACTTAATAAACCGATTGTGCTGGTGATTCTGTCTGGTCGACCCAATACATTAGAGAACGTATTGGAGAATGTCGATGCTCTGATGATGGCATGGCATCCAGGCACCATGGCCGG
>JAQWUP010000050.1 GCA_029242085.1 Porticoccaceae bacterium | reverse complement strand
CGCCATCACCTTACACCAGAAAAATGATCGCACTTATGCGCTACCGCCATATTGACTACCGCATCGTCTGGGGTGATCCGGCGGGGATACTGGCAGAGATGGGCGTTGCCAAGCCCAAGGTGGTCCTGTTGCCGACCTATGTGTTGCCCGATGAGGCAGGGGAGATGCAGGCGGTCTGCGATTCGACGCCGATTATTCGTCGCTTGGAGGCTGAGCATAAAGGGCGCTCGGTGATTCCCACTGACCCCGCTATGGCCTTTATTGATTATCTGCTGGAAGACTTTGCCGATGAATGGTGCACCAAATATATGTTCCATTACCGGTGGCATTTTGAGGCGGATGCAGACAATGCAGGCACGTTATTGCCATTGTTTCAGAAGGTTAACTTACCTGCTGACACCTTTAACCATTACAAGCCCTATATCAGCGAGCGTCAAGTGGGCCGGCTGCATGTGGTGGGGTCCAACGATGTGACAGCGCCAGTGATCGATGCCAGCTATAGACGTCTGCTTATTGCCATGGAAGCCCATTTAACGGAACAGCCTTTTTTGATGGGCAACCGGCCTGGCGCCTCTGACTTTGCTTTTTATGGCCAGCTAACCCAGCTGGTGGGCTTTGACCCCACACCGAGAGCTATTGCCCATAGCCTGTCGCCCCGCACTGTGGCCTATACTGGCCTGATGGAAGATCAGAACGGCGTCGACCCTCAAGCATCTGACTGGAGTACGGTCGAGACCGCGCCCGATACATTGAAAGCGATTCTGAATGAGGTGGGTCATGTCTATGCTCCCGCACTGCTTGCCAATGCACAGGCGATGCAAGCCGGTGAGAAAACCTGGGAGGCTGAAATTGATGGCAGCCGCTGGACACAGCAAACCTTTAACTATCAGAGCAAGTGCTTGCAGTGGATTAACGCGGAGTATTGGGCACTTGGCGAAGCAGATCGCACTCGGGTCGATGGATTGCTGGCAGGCACAGGCTGCGAGAAGATACTCTTTTAAGCGTTTATTTATTAGGATTTATGCCAAAGGGACAGCACCAGCATAATAATGGCGACAGCTAACAGCGGCAGATTACTGGTAGCGCCTGGCGGCACATGTTGGTAGAAGGTGCTATCCAATGGGTGCATGGTGCCAGCCATCATACGCATGGGTACTTCAATCACCACCGTGAGCCACAGCAGCGGGAGCAAATTGCGGTAGCGCCACATACAGATATAAAAAATAAATAGCGTCACTAGCTGAGCTGAGCCCCATAGCGAGGCAAATAGATAGATCACATTATTGGGATCCGGAGCGCCGTATAAAAAGGGGAAGATAATAATCGAGGCAATGCTGTTGATACCGCCATCGTCGGCGGCAAAGTGGACAAAACTGCGAAAGGTATACATGGCCAGCAGCAGATAAAACCCATACTGGGCAATCACACTACCCTGATAATTGTTGTTGGCCTGTGGGGGAAAGAGTTTCTTAATAAGCGTCATTACCACTACCTCAGTGTTCTATAGTTATAGTCAATATAGTTAGCTTAAATAATTAACACTATCTATGCCAGTTTATTTTCTAACCATAAGCTGATACCTTACTCTCCGTTTAAATAATAATAAACATCAACACAGGGGTTGGCGATGGCTGAGCAATTTAAGGAGCAGGGTGGTGCCGCTACCATGGACCCCAGTGCCGCTTTTCGTTGGATATCTTCCCGGGTGATGAGCAAAGTCATCAGCCCCGAGCGGCTGATAGCCAAACGTCAAAAAATGGAAAAGCGTCGGCAGGCTAGTGGTGTCCCCCATGTGGTTGAGTACTTTCATCAGGTGGAAGATGGCTATAGCCACTTGGCGGCTCAGGCACTTATTGCGCTCACTGAGCGTTATGATATTGAGCTGCGTTGCCATCTGGTTGCCGGGCCTTCCGGCGACAATAAGGTTGAACCTGAGTTGTTAATCAAACTCTCCCAGTATGATGCGTCGTTTATTGCTCCCCATTATGGTCTTGAGGCGCCCGGCGCCAATGTGCTACCCGATCGGAAGGCCATTGAGCTCGCTGAATCGATTTTAACGGCGCCTATTTTGCAGGGACAGGCAAGCGCAGATTTTGCTGCCCTGGTGACAGCCGTTGGCGCCGCGCTCTGGTCCGGTGATCAGGTCGCCCTAAATACCCTGGCAGAGCAGCATGGTTATGCATCAGCCCAACAACGACAAGACTGTATTGCCCTTGGTAACGCGCGGCGAGCTGAGTTAAAGCACTATTCAGGCGCGATGTTTTATTACGCGGGAGAATGGTACTGGGGCGTGGATCGCCTGCATTATCTGGAGGCCCGTTTAGCCGACTTGGGTGCTGACGCTAGCCCAGATGCGCCATTATTGATGCCGCGCATTGAGGTTGAGGCTGGCAAGCACAAAGACAATGGCAGTCTTACCTTAGAAATATACCCTTCGTTGCGCAGCCCCTACACCGCTGTGGTGTTTGATCAAACCCTTAAGCTGGCAGAGACGACTGGGGTTAACCTAGTGGTGCGGCCGATATTGCCTATGGTGATGCGCGGTGTCCCCGCCACCAGAGAAAAAGGCATGTATATCTTTACCGATGCCGCCCGGGAGGCACGCAGTGCCGGGGTGCCCTTTGGTTGTTTTCGCGATCCCATTGGGGAGCCCGCGCGAAATTGTTATTCCCTTTACCGCTGGGCCCGTCAACAGGGTCGCGGCAATCAGTTGATTTCCAGCTTTTTGAGTGCGGCATTTGCCGAGGGTATTAATACCAATAATGCCCGTGGCCTTAAGCAGGTGGTTGAGAACGCCGGGTTGGATTGGTCTGTGGCTAAAACCCTAGTGGGC
>JAQWUP010000039.1 GCA_029242085.1 Porticoccaceae bacterium | reverse complement strand
ATAAAGGCGACATCATCAGCATCGACTTTTTCGCTGGCTTTAATCGGTGCCGCAGCGGCCATCAGTGACTCAAGAGATTCCCAATTATCCGCATTGGCTTCGGCAGTGATATAGCGCGTGCATTCAAGATTATCCCGCTCTTCATCGATCAAAGGACGCAGCATATCGTCTGCCACCATCGCGCTAATCCCTGCATCATTGGCAATAAAGCGCACCTCAGGGCCAGTTAAGCGGAAGTTTAACGGCACAAATACCGCGCCCAGACAGCCACAGGCATAGAGCATTTCTAAAAACACGGGATGGTTAAGGCCGATATAGCCCACCCGATCACCGGCCGAAATACCGCCAGCACGCAGCACCGTGGCCATGCGGCGCACACGATCGCCAAGTTCAGCAAAGGTCTGGGTACTGCCCTCAAAGGTTATTGCAGGTTGATTGGGTGAAATAGCGGCGCGACGCAAAATAGTTTGGCCAAGGCCAATATCTGCGGTCTGTGAATTCGACATGTGAAATTCCCTAAGAATTATTATTGTTAATGATTGCCCCAGCTATCTGAGGCAATGGGCTATCCGCTGTACCGCGGTTTACCTCTAATTGTATTTAGTTTAATCATAACCAGCTTGGCACGCTTTCTGCAACGTACTCGATAAGCATGATCACCAAAACGTTGAAATACAGGCATAAAAACTACCAAGGTGAATAATGAGCGTCAATACCCCCGATAGGGTTCCCATTGTGGTGCACCGTCGCACCAAAAAAGGGCGAAATAAGTCATGAAACTTATCTTTACTGATCTCGACGGCAGCCTGCTCGACCACCATACCTACAGCTTTGCCCCGGCAGCCAACTACCTTGATCGATTGGAAACACAGGGTATCCCTGTTATCCCAATCACCAGTAAAACCCGCGCCGAAGTCCTCGCCTTTAGAGAGATCATCAATAACCAGCATCCATTTATTATCGAAAATGGCGCTGCCATCTGTATACCCAAAGACTACTTTACCCAGTGCCCTGAACCAGCAACTGAGCTTGAGGATTACTGGATAATCAGCAACACAGAATCGCGCAGCCAGTGGATTGGCATACTCAATCAGATCGGCAAACCCTTTGCCGACGAGTATCAGACCTTTAGCTCCATCTGCGCCGACCAAGGGGTCGAAGGTTTGGCTCTGCTCACCGGGCTGACCCTGGAGCAAGCCAGTCTTGCCCAACAGCGAGAATACAGCGAATCCATTAACTGGCTTGGCAGCGACAGCCGCAAGGCAGATTTTATTCAGCAGCTAACCGATGCCGGCGCTCACCTGCTGCAGGGGGGACGTTTTTTAAGCATGGGTGGCAACACCGACAAAGGGCGAGCCCTATTGCAGCTGCAGGCCCTGTATCAAGCTCAATATGGCCACTGTCAGTCAATTGCGATTGGTGACAGTTACAACGATATCAGCATGCTAGAGGCCGCGGATTCCGCGCTGGTAATACGCTCCAGCAACCATGATATGCCACAGCTAAAGCGCACTAAAAACCTATACCAAAGCACTGCCACTGGGCCCAATGGTTGGGTTGAGGGCATCCTGGCCTGGTTAAAAAATCACTTTTAAATATAACCATCACTAACTGAGAAACCTATGGGCGACTTTCACCAAAACGGCAATATCACCACATTACACAACCTATCCCGTCGGCCTCTGGCCGATATGGAACAGGAGCTGGTTAACTTTTCTCAAACCAGACCATTGGGCCTGATCCTGCCCTCATTGTTTTCTGAGCTGGAGGGCGAAGCCATGCCCAAGATTATCAATGAGCTAAAGCAGGTGCCCTATCTCAATCAAGTAGTGATTGGCCTGGACCGCGCCACCGAGGATCAATATCGCCAAGCACTGTCATTTTTTGCCGAACTGCCTCAAGACCACAGAGTGCTGTGGAATGAAGGCCCAAGACTAAAAGCCCTGGATGCAAAACTGCAAAAATTAGATCTGGCCCCCAAAGAATTAGGCAAGGGCCGCAATGTTTGGTACTGCATGGGTTACACCTTAGCCTCTAACAAAGCTGAATCTGTGGCACTCCATGATTGCGATATCATCACCTACAATCGAGAACTTTTAGCGCGTCTAATTTATCCCGTTGCCAACCCTAGATTTAACTACGAGTTTTGCAAAGGCTATTACGCCAGAGTCGCCAATGGCAAAATAAATGGGCGCGTATCAAGGCTATTAGTCTCTCCCCTTTTACGCGCACTTAAAAAAACTGTTGGTCATACCGACTACCTAAACTACATGGACAGTTACCGCTATCCACTGGCCGGAGAATTTTCATTTCGCCGAGATGTGCTCCATGATATTCGCATTCCCAGCGACTGGGGTTTAGAGATTGGTGTGCTCTCAGAGATGTATCGCAACTATGCCGGTAACCGTCTATGCCAGGTAGATATTGCCGACAACTACGATCATAAACACCAAAAACTGTCCCTCGACAATGACGGCGATGGCCTGTCAAAAATGTCTATCGATATTGCCAAAGCGCTGTTTCGCAAACTGGCGACACAGGGAGAAGTGTTTAGCACAGAAGCCTTTCGCTCATTAAAGGCGACCTACTACCGACTGGCACTAGACACCATAGAGAACTGCCATAACGACGCCATTATGAATGGCCTGACATTGGATATTCATGAAGAGGAAAAAGCCGTAGAAATGTTTGCCGAGAATATTATTAAAGCCGGGGAAGTGTTTTTTAATGTGCCTATGGAGCGGCCATTTATCCCTAGCTGGAACCGAGTTGTCAGTGCGATACCAGATATTTTTGAACAGCTACTTGAAGCGGTAGAAGCTGATAATGCAGAGTTTTCTAAACCATGACACAAAATAAATTACAGGCACAGGTAGAGAATCATCTAACGACTATTTACCAAAATGGTGAAATCAGCGCCGTTAAACACTTTGGCGATGAACTGATCGAGCTGATGGGTCTAAGCGATAAAGAGGTGATTGAAAACCGCAATATCAATCATTGGGATCAGACCGACAGTCTGGTTATTGCCTATGGCGACTCGGTGCTGGCAGACAATGAAAAACCCCTGCAAACCTTAAATCGCTTTCTGGATAAATATATGCGCAGCTCAATTAGCGGCGTGCATATACTGCCTTTCTACCCCTTTACCTCCGACGATGGTTTCTCGGTGCTGGATTATTCCAGCGTCAATGAATCTCTGGGCGACTGGAACGATATCAATGCCATCGCCAGTAACTATTCGCTAATGGCAGATCTGGTGGTGAATCACTGCTCGGCCCGCAGTCCCTGGTTTGAAAATTTCAAACAGGGCCGCGATCCCGGGCATAATTTTTTCTACACCGCCAGCCCAGAGGATGATCTTAGCGCCGTGGTGCGACCGCGCACCAATGACCTGCTGCGCGAAGTTGAAACCTCCACCGGCACCCAGCATGTCTGGTGCACCTTTAGCCATGACCAAGTCGATTTAAACTTTCGCAA
>JAQWUP010000010.1 GCA_029242085.1 Porticoccaceae bacterium | reverse complement strand
CCTTGGGGCGACATCAAAGGCCGTTACCCAGAGGGCGCACGTTGCAAAGCTAAGATCACCAACCTTACTGATTACGGTTGTTTTGCCGAGTTGGAAGATGGCGTTGAAGGTCTGGTACACGTTTCTGAAATGGATTGGACAAACAAAAATGTTCACCCATCTAAGATCGTTGATCTGGGCCAAGAAGTTGAAGTTATGGTACTGGATATCGACGAAGAACGTCGTCGTATCTCACTCGGTATCAAGCAGTGCTTCACCAACCCATGGGACGACTTTGCGACTACCATGACCAAGGGCGACAAGATTTCAGGCAAAATCAAATCTATCACTGACTTCGGTATCTTTATTGGTTTGGACGGTGGTATTGATGGTCTGGTTCATCTGTCAGATATCTCTTGGAACGAAACTGGCGAAGAAGCTGTTCGCAACTTCAAGAAAGGCGAAGAAGTTGAAACAGTGGTACTCAGCATTGACGCAGAACGTGAGCGTATCTCACTGGGCATCAAGCAGCTTTCAGACGATCCATTTAACAACTACGTTCTTGAGAATGACAAAGGCGCAATTGTTAAGGGTACCGTTAAAGAAGTAGACGCTAAAGGCGCGGTTATCGACCTAGGCAACGACATTGAAGCTATCCTTAAAGGCTCAGAGCTTTCTCGCGAGAAAGTAGAAGATGCCCGCAATGAACTTCAAGTTGGCGCAGAAGTTGAAGCCAAGATTATCAATGTGGATCGCAAGAACCGTGTGATTAATCTGTCGATCAAAGCGAAAGATGTTTCTGAAGAGAAGGATGCGGTCAAAGCACATCGCACTACCGAAGCGGAATCAGCCGCCGCTGCACCTACTACCATTGGTGATTTGATCAAGGCGCAAATGGACAAGTAAAGTCTGACAGCTTGTTTTATTAGTAGGAAAAGGGTGGCTATGCCACCCTTTTTTTGCCTCGAAATTGATGATCGCGCATTTAAAGCTTGAATAAATCTAAAACTTCAATAAAATCAAAGGGTAACAAAGGCCCAGACCACAACCGAAGCGCAGTAATGACCAAGTCAGAACTCATTGAAAAAATCTCCGCCAGTCAGGATCAACTTCCGCCCAAGGATGTGGAGCTTGCCGTGCGCATGATACTCGATCGTATGACATCGGCACTGGTCAGCAATCAGCGCATCGAAATCCGTGGATTTGGCAGTTTCTCATTGCACTACCGCGCGCCGCGTGTGGGTCGCAATCCCAAAACGGGTGATGCCGTGGATCTCTCCGGTAAGTACGTACCGTACTTTAAGCCGGGCAAAGAACTGCGCACGCGCGTCAACGAAAGTCTGTAAGGCTCTCTAGACCTTATTCTTGCAGTCCCGCTCTGTTAAAAAATCCGCTCAGCCTTAAAAACAGCAGCCTGCGTACCTGTGCGGCACAAAACGGCTCCCGACCGGAGCAATAGAGGACAGTCGATAGACTAACCTTATCGCAGCCATCATTGAGCGATAATTAATGGGATTGCTGGGTGCTGATTGGCTCTCAGTTGGTGCAAGGTACACCAACTGGGGGCGAGTATTAGTCCTGAGTGCGAGAGCGGCTCTCAGAAGGAATAATGCGCACGCCCTCAATTGGGAGGACGCGCACATCAAAGGGATTATTCCTGCTGTTGCTGTGCCGCTCTGAGCTGCAGTAACCAGCTGTCTTGGCGCCGTTCGGCGTCGTAGAAAACAGCCGCGGTAAAGCAGGCCATAAAGATCAGTATGAAGTGAGAGGCAATGCTGATACCGATATAAATCACGCTGCCGACATAGATACCAAAGACCACCGACCACATCCAAGCCAACACAGTCATAATCCACAGCCGTGAAACTGGGTCAGCAATGTGGCGCAGAGGGTTTTTATTGTGATCCATCACCGCGTTATAGCAGTCGTAAAACCAGAGAAATGCGAGTTTAGTCTTCATAAGAATTACCCTTTTTTTTGTTGAAAATAATCATTATTTTTTATAGTTATGGAGTATTTATATTAAGACTACGGGGGGTATAAAAAATTGGATCAGAGGGCTAAAGTCGAGATTATTAGAATGTCGGTGAGCCTCTAGCTCAAGTCGTCGCTAACTATTGTTAAAACTCCCTGTCATCCTGAGCCCCAAACTCTGTCATCCTGAAGCCCAAACTCTGTCATCCTGAACGAAGTGAAGGACCTCAGGAACCCGAGGAGATCCCTCGCTCACACTCAGGATGACCGCATTGGGGTCAGTCATTAAGCCCCTTGTCGCTTCGCTATGTCGGGATGACAGAAAAGATAGCTCTCTCGGCATGCCAAAGGTTTTAGGCTTGGGGTAACTAAATCACCCAAATAACGACTTCAAAGCCGCCAGTGATTCCTCACCCTTAGCCTTATTTTCTTCCTCACTAATAGGCTCGCCGCCACCAATCTTAATCAAGTCATCTTCAGGCAGCTCATCCACAAATCGACTAGGCGTAGTGGCCGATGTCTCACCAAACTGGGTTCTCTGCCTGGCACTAGTCATAGTCAATGTGCGCTGGGCTCTGGTAATACCCACATAGGCTAGCCGTCGCTCTTCCTCTATCTGGCCACCCTCTACACTATTTTTGTGGGGTAATATCTCCTCTTCCATGCCGATCATAAATACATGCAAAAACTCCAGCCCCTTAGCCGCATGTAATGTCATTAGTTGGACTTTATCGTCGGCAGATTCCTCTTGCTCACGATCCAGCAGGTCTCTGAGGATCAGTTTGGCAATCGCATTTTCAATTCTGCTATCGCCATTTTCGCTCTCATTTTCTTCTTCGTCGCGCTTTATAACTTGGGCTAATTGAGAGAGCAAAAACTGCACATTTTCCCAGCGTTTTTGCGCTACATGGTCATTGCTGGCATTTTGCTGTAGCCAGCCCAGATAGTCGGCATCTTCGAGCATTTCGTTGATAGCAGCCATGGGATTGCCGTTATAGATATTTCTATTGACGCTTTGTATCCAGTATTTAAACCGTTTTAGACGATCCAGATTGTTGGCTGGCATGCTAGCATTGAGGCCAACTTCATCTATGGCATCGCAGAGTGACAGGCCGCGCTGGTTGGCGTAGTCACCGAGCTTTTCTAATGTGGTGGGGCCTATCTGACGTCTTGGGGTATTGATAATACGCAGCAGTGCATTGTCATCGGTAGGGTTGATAATTAACCGCAGGTAGGCCATAACATCTTTGATTTCTGTTTTGGCATAAAACGATTGGCCGCCGGTTATCTCATAGGGAATATTTTGCGTCTGCAGTTTTATCTCTACAAGCTTGGCCTGATAGTTACCTCGGTAAAGCACGGCAAAGTCGCTGTACTTGCAGCGGCGTTTTAGGCGCATATCGATAATTTCATTGACCACGCGCTCGCATTCGGCCTCTTCATTGTCGCTACTGATAAAGCGCAGTGGATCGCCCGGGCCCAATTCACTCCACAATGCTTTGCTTATAAGGTGGGGGTTATTATCGATTAATGTGTTTGCAGCTTTTAGAATACGGCCCGTTGAGCGGTAGTTCTGCTCGAGCTTAATAATATTAAGCGCGGGAAAATCCTCTTGCAGTTGCATTAGGTTTTCGGGGCGGGCGCCTCGCCAGGCATAGATCGACTGATCGTCATCGCCGACTACAGTGAGTGCCTGCTTCTCATTTACCAGAGTTTTAACCAACTCGTATTGAGCCAGGTTGGTGTCCTGATATTCATCTACCAGCAGGTAGCGAATGCGCTTTTGCCATTTGGCGAGTATCTCCGGTTGCTGCCTAAAAAGCATAACCGGGGTCATGATCAAATCGTCGAAATCTACCGCGTTATAGGCTTTTAACGCCCGTTGATAACGTTCGTAGAGCATTGCTATGCCTTGCTCGCCGGTGCTGTTGGACGCACTCACGGCTTGGCCGGGCTCCAGTAATGAATTTTTCCAGTTGGAAATAGTGCTCTGTGCGGTATCGATCAGCTTCTCATCGAGCTCGGTATGGCGCACTAGCAGCTCTTTAATCAGCTTGCGGCAGTCTTCCTGATCTAATATCGAAAAGCCGGGACGAAAACCCAGAGCCTTGATCTCGGTGCGAATAATGGTCAGGCCAAGGTTGTGAAAGGTCGATACGGTCAGACCTTTGCCCTCGATTGGACCCAGTAGGTTAGCCACGCGGGCTTTCATTTCTCGGGCGGCTTTGTTGGTGAAGGTCACGGCGGCGATATTGCGCGCGGGAATGCCGCACTCTTCGACTAGGTAGGCAATTTTGCGGGTAATTACGCTGGTTTTACCGCTGCCCGCGCCAGCGAGTACCAGCAATGGACCATCGATATATTTCAGCGCAGCCTGCTGTTGGGGGTTGAGGTTCTGGGCCATTAGCTAACGACTTATGCCATCTCGGCTATGGCGCTGCGTTTCTCTTGTAGCTGAGATAATGAGCCTTCAAAGTCCTCGAGTTTTTGGCGTTCTTTGGCCACCACTTCGGCGGGAGCCTTGTCGGCAAATTTCGGATTGCTTAACTTGCCGATCAGCTTTTTGGTTTCTATACCTATTTTGTCTATTTCACGATCTAGGCGCGCCAGCTCTGCATCTACATCGATAAGACCCGCCATAGGTACGAGTATTTCCAAGTCGCCCGCCAGTGCAGTTGCACAGAGTGGCGCGGCGGCGGGATCATCTAACCAGGTAATGGATTCGAGGCTGGCCAGTTTGCTAAGGAATTGACGATTTTCCTCTAAACGGCGTTTGGCGGTGGCATCACCGCGAGCCATATAAATGGGTAGGTCTTTGGCTGGGGAGATATTCATTTCCCCGCGCACATTGCGCACCCCAACAATGACATTTTTAACCCATTCAATATCGGCATCGGCGTCTGCGTCGACTTTGGATTGATCGGCGACAGGGAAGGGCTGCAACATAATTGTGTCGCCCTCCGGGTTTAACGCTATGCCGGCTAACGGGGCGATATTTTGCCAGATCTCTTCGGTGATAAAGGGCAGCATAGGGTGGGCGAGGCGCAACACAGCTTCGAGCACACGCACCAGCGTTCGTCTGGTGCCTTTCTGAATGGCGGGGTCGCCATTTTCGTCCCACAGTACTGGCTTCGAAAGTTCCAGATACCAGTCGCAGTATTCATTCCATACAAAGTCATAGAGCGCTTGCGCTGCCAGATCAAATCTGTAGCTATCGATGGCGCTGATCACTTCAGTTTCAGCCTGCTGCAGGCGTGAGACAATCCAGCGGTCGGCGAGACTGAGTTTGTAGTCATCGGAATTATCCTGCCCGCAGTTCTGGCCTTCGGCATTCATCAACACGTAGCGTGAGGCATTCCAAATTTTATTACAGAAGTTGCGGTAGCCTTCCAGTCGCTTCATATCCCAGTTGATATCGCGGCCGGTGGAGGCCAGCGCGCAGAGGGTGAAGCGCAGGGCATCGGAACCATGGGGCTCTATGCCAGCGGGAAATTGTTTTCTGGTGCGGCTGGCAATTTTGGCGGCCTGCTGGGGCTGCATCATATTACCAGTGCGTTTCTGCAGTAGGCTTTCAATATCAATGCCGTCGATCATATCTAATGGATCGAGGACATTGCCTTTCGACTTGGACATTTTCTGACCCTGCTCATCTCGGATCAGGCCAGTGACATAGACAGTTTTAAACGGGACTTCTGGCTGGCCATTTTCATCTTTGATCAGGTGCATGGACATCATCACCATGCGCGCAACCCAGAAGAAAATAATATCGAAACCGGTGACCAGCACATCGGTGGGGTGGAAGGCTTTTAGGCGCTCGGTTTGCTCGGGCCAGCCCTGGGTGCCAAAGGTCCAGAGTGCAGAACTAAACCAGGTGTCGAGCACATCTTCGTCTTGGGCCAGGGGTATATCACCGAGACTGTACTGTTCACGCACGGCGGCTTCGCTTTGCCCGACGTAGGCTTTACCTGCTTCGTCGTACCAAGCGGGGATTTGATGCCCCCACCACAGTTGGCGCGAGATGCACCAGTCTTGAATATTGCGCATCCATGAGAAGTACATATTTTCGTACTGCTGGGGAACAAATTTAATCCGGCCGTCTTCCACGGCTTCAATAGCGGGGCCGGCCATTTTTTTGGCGTCAACATACCATTGGTTTGTGAGCATAGGCTCGATGACCACACCACCGCGATCGCCGTAGGGGATGGTCATATCGTTTTCTTCGATATCCTCTAAAAACCCGAGGGCATCCATATCGGCCACCACTTCACGGCGCGCGGCAAAGCGCTCCATGCCGCGATACTTTTCGGGCAATGTGGCGTCCATGTCCTCATTGTCACTGCCGTCGCTATTGACGCATTCGGCGGTCTGGCGAATATCGGCGTTCATGGTCAGTATATTGACCATAGGCAGCTTATGGCGCTGACCCACTTCGTAGTCATTGAAGTCATGGGCTGGGGTGATTTTTACACAGCCTGTGCCTTTTTCCATATTGGCATGGTCGTCGGCAACGATGGGAATTAACCTTCCTACCAGGGGTAAAAGTACGTGCTGGCCAATCAGATTGCTGTACCTTGGATCTTCCGCATTAACCGCAACGCCGGTATCACCCAGCAAGGTTTCTGGTCTGGTGGTGGCCACGACGATGTAGTCTTTGCCATCCAGTGTTTTGACACCGTTAGCGAGCGGGTAGCGCAGGTTCCACATCTTACCTTTGACATCGCGATTCTCGACTTCGAGGTCGGAGATAGCGGTGTGAAGTTTGGGATCCCAGTTAACCAGGCGCTTGCCGCGATAGATCAGGCCATCTCTGTGCAGACGAATAAAGGTTTCTTGCACGGCGCTGGAGAAGCCTTTATCCATGGTGAAACGTTCGGTTTTCCAGTCTACGGAGTTGCCGAGGCGACGCATCTGCTGAGTGATGGTGCCGCCAGATTCCTCTTTCCATTCCCAGATTTTTTCGATAAATTTTTCGCGACCCAGTTGTTCACGGCTGGGCTTACCCTCGGCGGCCAGTTTGCGCTCAACCACCATCTGGGTGGCGATACCGGCGTGATCGGTACCCACTTGCCACAGGGCATTTTTGCCTTGCATACGGTTGTATCTGGTCAGAGCATCCATAATGCCATGCTGCAAGGCGTGACCAATATGCAGGCTGCCGGTGACATTGGGCGGTGGAATCACAATGCTGTAGGGGTCATTTTTGCTGGACATATCAGGGGCAAAATAACCGCGTTGTTCCCAGGTTTTATACCATTTGGTCTCTATATCCTGGGGGGCAAATGTTTTTTCCATTATTGGGCTCAGTAATTAATTCTGGGGTAAGGTTTTTCAGGGTGGAATTATAGGTGTTGAGGCTGATGGTTGCGATCAGTTTTCGCGGTTAAAACGCGCAATGACCTTGGCGCGGATTTTTTCTCGCAGCAACTGTTCCATCTTGGGTCGCATGCCTGTCATTAGTTTGCTGACGATAGCGTTGATTTTGGCTTCATCGAGAGTGGGCTCACCGCCGGCACTGTCAAAGAGATGGTGTTGGGCTTCATCAAATACTTTGCGCGCCTGATGCTCGGTGTCGATCTGTTGGTCCAGTGATTCAGTGAGGATGGGTATTTCCAAACTGTCCATATCCTCGTCGGAGGGCTGCTCGGACAGCTCAACAGGCTCATTGGCACTGTCCGCGGGCAGCAGGTTTTTTTGCAGCGAATAGAGGTCGTCCAGAATTTTATCGTAATCTGGTTTGGCTGCGTCTGAGTTGTCTCTGGAGTCAGTCACTGATCAATCACTGATGAAATTTATCAGTTAAGTCATGGAAGCTCAGGGCATAGCCGCGCTCTTTATAGAATTTAAAGTTATCGCGCTTGGCCTGTTCGTACTCTGGCTGGGGGTAAATAATCTCTACCACGCGGTCAAAACGGCTAAACCAGGTGGGAATTTGCGGCTGCAGGTTGATAAGAATCTGATGGTGATCGCCGGGCTCGGCCTCGGTACTGATGGCTACTGGTGCATTGTCTACACCCAGTGCATGGGGCACAAAGGCGGTGGCCTGAAAGCCCCAGAGTTTTTCATCCAGCTGCTGGGCAATCGCATTGTCTGGCACTAGGCATAACACCTGCTGGTTCATCTTCAGGGATTTTTGAATTAACTGGCAGGCGAGGGCGAGGGCAACCTCTTGGTCGCCCGCCAGTTTATAAAATGAAACGCTGGTCACAGAGTTATTTCGCCTTGCTGCGCAGGTAGTCCATCAGAATCGGTACAGGGCGCCCGGTAGAGCCTTTTTGTGCACCTGATATCCAGGCTGTTCCCGCTACATCGAGATGCGCCCACTTATATTTTTTGGTGAAACGCGCGAGGAAGCAGGCGGCGGTAATGGTGCCAGCCTGGGGGCCACCTATATTGGCGATATCGGCAAAGTTACTCTGCAGTAGGGCATCGTACTCTTCATAGAGTGGCAGGCGCCATGCGCGGTCACCACTGCGCAGACCACTGCTCAGCAGGCCTTCAGCGAGTTCATCACTGTTGGATAGCAGTCCCGCGGTTTCCTTACCCAGTGCGCCGATTACTGCGCCAGTCAATGTGGCTATATCGATCACAGTATCCGGCTTAAAGCGCTCGGCATAGGTGAGTGCATCGCACAGAATCAATCGACCCTCGGCATCGGTATTGAGTACTTCAATGGTCTGGCCAGACATGCTGGTGACTACATCGCCAGGCTTGGTGGCATTGCCATTGGGCATATTTTCTACAGCGGGAACAATCGCTATTACGTTGATGGGCATCTGAGTCTCGATCAGGGCGTTAACAACGCCAATGACCGATGCGCCACCACACATATCGTATTTCATTTCATCCATGCCGCGCCCCGGCTTTAGGCTGATACCGCCAGTGTCAAAGGTTACGGCCTTGCCGACCAGAACTACCGGCTTGACCCCTTGCTTGCCACCTTGGTACTTAATAACAATAAGTTTGCCCGGTTCATCTGAGCCTGCACTGACCGATAGCAATGACCCCATTTTAAGCTTAGCCATTTGGGCTTCGCTCAATACGCTGGTGGTGACCTTGGCTCGGCCCTTGGCCAGTGCTTTGGCCTGGTCTGCCAGATAGTTTGGGGTACAGATATTAGCGGGCAGGTTGCCCAGCTGGCGGGCGGTGTTCATGCCATTACCTACCGCCGCACCATATTTGAGGCCAGTGTTAGCCGCTTTGGTATCTGCTTTGCTCGCAACCCAGTAGGTGAGGCTCTTCAATTTTGATGGTACTGGTTTTTTAGCCGCTCGTTTAGGAACAGCGGCATATTTGTAGCCGGCCGCTTGAATACTGCGGGCAACGATGCCGGCTTGCCATTCGCTGTCGTCGGCCAGACCTTCACCCACCCAAACCGCTTTTACAGAGGGGGTTCTCAACAGTGCTGCGGCACCAGCTTTAATCACTTTAATTTGTTGTTGTGCGGTCTCTGCGCCATCAGTGCCCAGCAGAACTATGCGCTTACCGGCAGCGCCCGGAATATACAAAACCGTGCTTGCACCGATTTTGCCAGAGAAGTCACCGGCTTTTATCAGGGACGAGATTGCTCCGTCGAGGGACTCATCGAGGGCTTTGGCACTGTTTTGCAGTTGTGAGCCGGTCATGAGAATGAGAGAATCCGCTTTAATGTTTAACAGCTTTGCGGAAGATGCAGTAAAATCCATATTAGCTCCAAATATTGAACAAATGTTTAGCCGTGACTAAGTGAAATAACTCGCCAAGGATACCATTCTGTGTTGCCACGCCCAATAGCTAGAAGCCCAAGTCATTGATTATTTTCCGCTATCTCTGTCGTGAAATTCTGTCTGCGACCTTTGCTGTGTGCATGGTATTGCTACTGATTCTGGTCAGTGGCCGGTTTGTAAAATACCTGGCCAATGCGGTGGCGGGCAATTTGGAGCCCGGCGTTCTGTTTGCGGTGATTGGCTATCGCATTCCCGGGTTTCTCGAGCTCACTCTACCACTGGCTTTTTTCCTCGCGATTCTGCTGTCGTTTGGCCGCCTCTATGTTGAAAATGAAATGAGCGTGCTCAAGGCCTGCGGTATTTCTGAAACCCAATTGCTGGGCTACACCGCGGTGATGGCATTGGCGTTGGCGCTGGTGGTCGGTTGGTTAAGTCTGTCTGTATCGCCCGCCGGTGTGGCCAAAGCCGAGACTATTTTCGCCGCGCAAAAGGAAAAGACTGAGCTGGATAAGCTGACGCCGAAAAAGTTTTATGGCCTCAGTGGGGGCAAGGGCATTACCTATGCTGAAAATGTCACTGAACAGCAGGAACTGGAAGATGTGTTCTTGGCGGTGACAGCGGGCTCTGCGGAAAACTATGACAGCCGTTTGGTGCTGGTGCTGGCGGATCGCGGCAGACAGCAAAAAACCGAAGATGGCAGCGAGAGTTTTTTGGTGCTGGATAAAGGCTATCGCATTGAAGGTGTGCCCGGCACCCATAACTATCAGATTACGCATTTTGAGGAATACGGCGCTCGGCTGGAGGCCAAAAAACTGATTGAGGAAGACTTGGAAACCAATGCGTTGGCCACCACAGAGTTGCTGTCTTCGACTGACCCCAAGCTAAGGGCGGCACTGCAATGGCGTCTGTCGACGCCGCTAATGGTGTTGGTGGTCACTCTGCTGGCTATTCCGCTCAGTCGCACCAACCCGCGGCAGGGCAAGTTTGCCAAGCTGCTGCCGGCCATTATTCTGTACTTTTGTTATCTGGTTGCCCTCAACGCCATGCGCGGTGCGCTTGAATCTGGCGCAGTGCCCATTGAGGTGACGCTGTTACCCGTGCATCTGCTGTTTTTAGGTGTCGCACTACTGCTGTTCCGATCGGGCCGGCTTAATAAGGTACTGTCATGAGGCGGCTCTCGGGTCATGTCGGCGCTACGGTTTTTTCAGCTATTACGGTGGCACTTCTAGTCGTGGTTGGCGTGGACGCCATCGCAGCTATTATTGATGAAGCCGGAGCAGTGCAACGCAACTACCATTTTTCTGATGCACTAATTTATGTGGCGACCAAGTTGCCGTCGACCATCTACGAATATATTCCCTTCTCGTCGCTTATTGGCTGCCTCTTTGGGCTGGGACTGTTGGCGACCAACAGTGAAGTCATTGTGATGCGCGCCTCTGGTGTTTCGCTGCTGCGCATTGTCTATTTTGTGATCAAGCCGGTGCTGCTATTTGTGTTAATTAGCACTGCAGTCGGTGAGTATTTCTCGCCTTATCTCGACCAGTTAGCCGAAGGGCGGCGCGAATATTTACGCAATGGCGAGTCGGTCCGCGGTTCCGCCTCTGGCCTTTGGAATCGAGAGGGCAGCGAGTTTATGCACTTTAACGCGGTGTTCCCGGGTGGGGTGCTGTTTGGTGTTACCCGTTATCAATTTGACGAAGATAAAGCGCTGCGCGAGGCCAGCTTCTCATCGCGCGCCACCTACAATGCCACTGATAATCTGTGGGTCGAAGAAAATGTCTCAATTACCCGCTTTAGTGAAGACCGCACCGAGACTGAAAAACAGATTACCCGGCGCTGGATCTCGGAGCTGACGCCAGAGGTATTGACCATCAACGTACTGCCGCCCAGTGCCCTGTCTATTTCGAGTCTATACAACTACATCAACTTTTTAGAGCTGCAAAAGGCAGATACCTCCGTTTACGAATTAGCTTACTGGCGCAAGGTTTTACAGCCATTGGTCATTATTGGGCTGGTATTGATCGGTATCTCATTTGTATTTGGCCCACTGCGCGACTCCACCATGGGGCTGCGCATTTTTGTCGGTGTCGTGATTGGAATCAGCTTTAAGATTATCCAAGATATGCTCGGGCCCTTTAGCATTGTGTTTGGCTTTCCAGCGCTGCTAGCTGTGCTGGCGCCAGTGCTGCTGTGCATGGCTGTGGGTTTGTATATGCTGAGGCGCGGTGGCTGATTGGATACTGGAGCTGAGAGTGGGGATTTTGAGACCCTTCGCTTTGCTCAGGGTGACCCCGAACTCCATCACTCTGAACAAACCGCCTGTCTACTGAGCGCCCCGTCATCCTGAGTGCCCCGTCATCCTGAGCGCAGTGAAGGGTCTTCGACGCTTTACCTAGAATAACAATCAGTACCGGTCACTCAGCCTCTCGAAAATCAACATGGCACTGGCACCATGTCCAAGCAAAGCCTCAAAGCCTGTTGCGATCAGTCAGATTCCGTTTATGGATTTTAGATTTCCAGGTTAAGCGAAGACCTGTTTGAGCGCAGCGAGTTGTCTGAGTGCTGGAAATCTTAAATCCATGGAATCGATCGCAACAGGCTTTGAGGCTTTGGGCTGGGTGTTGGGTGCGGAAGTTTAGGAGGTCCTTCACTGCGTTAGGATGACGGTGATTTTTTCTCAGGATGACGGTGATTTTTGCTCAGGATGACGGTAGTTTTTGTTCAGAACGACGGTAGTTTTTGTTCAGAACGACGGTGGTTTTTGTTCAGGGTGCCATCAACTAAGAACCCGCCTTACCGCCTTGTTCCATCCCGTAACTTTCAAATCTCTCTGTTCAACAGCCATCTGTGGCGCAAAGTTGCTATCGAGTTTCCAGCTCGCCGCAAACCCAGCCTGGTCCGGCCACACACCGGCTCTTGAACCAGCCAGCCAGGCTGCACCCAGAGCGGTGGTCTCGGCGATCACCGGGCGATCTACAGGGGCCTGCAGAATATCGGCCAGACATTGCATGGTCCAATCACTGGCGACCATACCGCCATCGACTCTCAATACAGTATCAGCGGACTGCGAGGCCCCCTGAACCCAGTCGGCGCGCATAGCACGTAAAAGATCCAATGTTTGATAGCACACAGATTCCAGTGCGGCCTTAGCAATTTCAGCGGGGCCAGTGCCACGGGTTAGTCCGAGCAGAGCACCTCGGGCATCAGCATCCCACCAGGGCGCGCCGAGGCCCGTAAAGGCAGGCACCATATACACCGCCTGACCCGGGTCCGCGTCTTCGGCCAGTTGGCCGGATTGACTGGCAGATTCAATAATGCCCAAGCCATCCCGCAGCCACTGCACCGCAGCGCCAGCAATAAAAATAGAACCCTCTAGCGCATAAGTAGGTTTTCCATCGAGTTGGTAGGCGATGGTTGTTAGTAGCCGATTGGTTGAGGTAACCGCAGTATTCCCAGTATTGAGAAGCGCAAAACACCCAGTGCCGTAGGTCGATTTCATCATACCGACATCAAAACAGGCTTGGCCCAGAGTGGCGGCCTGCTGATCACCGGCAATGCCATAAATATTGATGGGCCCACCGAGCAGACTGGTGCTGCCAAAGTCAGCGGCGCTATCTTTAACGCTGGGGAGAAGTGATCGCGGCACATTAAATAGTGCCAGTAGCTCATCGTCCCAGTCGCCATGGTGAATATTGTAGAGCATGGTGCGCGAGGCGTTGGTAGCGTCTGTTGCATGCTCGCCGCCAGTCAGGTTCCACAGCAGCCAGCTATCCACAGTGCCAAAGGCCAGTTCGCCGCGCTCGGCTCTGGCGCGAGCACCGTCGACATTATCGAGAATCCAGGCCACCTTGGTGGCTGAAAAATAAGGATCTAGTAAGAGCCCAGTCTTTTCGGTGACTGTGCTTTCGTGGCCCTGATCTTTAAGTTTGTTACACAGAGCCGCCGTGCGCCGATCCTGCCACACTATGGCATTGTAGATGGGTTGGCCGCTGTGGCGGTCCCAGATAACCGTGGTCTCTCGTTGGTTGGTGATACCAATAGCGGCAATATCTGCGGCGCTGACACTTGCATTGGTCAGTGCCTGTCTGGCGGTGGCCAGAGTGGTATTCCATATATCCATGGCATCGTGCTCTACCCAACCATCGGCGGGGAAGTGCTGGGTAAACTCCTGCTGAGCCTGCTCGACGATACGATAATTCTGGTCAAAGAGAATTGTTCTCGAAGAGGTGGTGCCCTGATCTAATGCCATAATTAAATTGTTCATAACTGTGCTCTTTTATTATTTTTCTTTAGCGAGTAACACGACTTGGGTAGCAGTATAGCGGTCATGGAGACATTCTCTGGCCGGCGGCAGCAGACACCACAAAAACCCGATACCAGCAAAGGCCAGAGAAAGCGTCCCTAGCAGACTGCGGTAGAGGCACTGTTGTGGTGTCGCCAGAGAACCATCGGCCTGCTGTAGTCGCAGACGCCAGGCTTTCATGCCCATTGTCTGACCCTGCTTGCGCCAACAGATAAAGTAGTAACCTCCCAGAGCGCCCAGCCAGCCAAAAAAGCTCAACCACTGGATGAAAAGACTGGGCTGGATGTCCTCGAGATTGTCGACCCCGTTAAATAGTATCTTAAGGACAAGTAACAGCGCGCCGTAGGCCAGCGTAATAGCAAACAGTAAAAACGCGTCGTAGACCAGCGCGGCGATGCGGCGCAGTAAATTGGCGGTGGGTAGTTGTTCAGTCATGGGGCTGTGATCCAGATTATTTATGCTCGAAGTTTGCCCAAAGCCAGTACAATGCGCAATCGACGATTGTCGCTAACCGTTTTTAATATTGGCAGGAGAGTTTTGTGGATTGGATTTATGGCATTCATGCGGTGCAGACCATGCTTAAGTCATCGCCCCAGCGGGTGCGTGAGTTACATGTGCAGCGTGGGCGAACCGATGACCGGTTGCAAAAAATCCATAAACTGGCCGAGCAGCACGGCGTCCCCCTGCAGTGGTCGACTGCCAAGCGTTTAGATGAAAAGGTAGAGGGCCGCCACCAGGGTGTAATGGCGCTCTGTAGCCCGGGCGAAACCTATGATGAAAATTTTTTGCTCAATCTGGCGGAAGAGAAGGGCGGCGAAGCCTTTTTTCTGATGCTCGACGGCGTTACCGATCCGCATAATCTGGGGGCCTGTCTGCGCTCCGCAGATGGCGCTGGCGTGCATGCGGTTATTGTGCCCAAGGATAATTCAGTGGGTTTGACGCCCGTAGTCTCCAAAGTAGCCTGTGGTGCCGCCGAGACAATACCGCTGGTGATGGTGACCAATTTAACCCGCACATTGGATAAGCTGCAGCAGAAGGGTGCCTGGGTAGTGGGGACTGCCGGTGAGGCGGAGCAGTATATTTACGATCTGGATTTAGCTGGCCCGCTGGTGCTGGTTATGGGCGCCGAGGGTGCGGGAATGCGCCAGTTGACCCGCAAGCAGTGCGACTTTCTCGGCAAACTGCCAATGGCGGGTGAGGTGAGCAGCCTCAATGTGTCTGTCGCCACTGGTATCTGCCTGTTTGAGGTGGTGCGTCAGCGTCGTGCGGCAGAGTAATATCTTGCCTTGTCCTTGTATCGACTTTTCCTAATCAGCTGTTTATTGATGTAGGCCGTTGGATTTTGTACGCATAAAATACTAATCTATCAGTCGTACAAGGATGTATTGGTTGTCAGGAAAGGGATTTTAATGGAAACCTTGGAGCGATCTATTTACTCAATTCCCAACTTACTAAGTATGCTGCGTTTGGCGCTGGTTCCGGTGCTGATTGGCTTGGCCTATATTGGCGATGCTCATGGGTTTTTGGGGCTGTTAGTGATTTCACTGCTCAGTGATGTGCTCGACGGCTATCTAGCGCGCAAACTCAATCAGGTCAGTGAGCTGGGCGCTAAGCTAGATAGCTGGGGCGATATGCTCACCTACGGCTCAATGATTCTCGGTCTCTACTGGATATGGCCTGAGATTTTTACTGCGCAGGCAGCTTATTTGTTGGCCACAATGGTTTTCTTTATTGCGCCGCTGCTTATGGCGCTGCGCAAGTTTGGCGAGTACCCCAGTTATCATACCTGGGGTGCCAAAGCCGCAGCGGTGTTGATGGCGCCTGCATATTACATGTTGGTTTTGTTGGATGCCGACGGGTTCTTTCGCGCGGTCATTCTGCTCCATGTGTTAGTGGCCTGCGAGGAGATTGCGATTACTATAATCTTGGATCGGCCGCGCTCCAATGTACGATCTGTTTTTAACCTGCGCACTGGCGTTTAGTCAGTATCTAAAAGTAACCCTGGATCCGCGATAAACAGTGGTATTAGCGCCCACTAAACTTTCTTTCTGAGCTGTTGCAACCCAGTTGCCGAATCACTATAATTGCGCGCCACAAAGCGTCTGAGCCCAGGTTCAGGCACTCCTTGTCTCACTGCAACGACCTAATTGGCGTTAGCGGGAGACTTTTAAATCCACGAGGAGATACAATGCGTCATTACGAAATCGTGTTCCTGGTCCATCCAGATCAGAGCGAGCAAGTCCCCGGTATGGTTGAGCGTTACACTGCGTCAGTTACAGCAGGTGGCGGTTCAGTTCACCGCAAAGAAGACTGGGGTCGCCGTCAATTGGCATACCCAATCAATAAAATTCATAAAGCCCATTACATCCTGATGAACGTCGAGTGCGGTCAGGACGTTATCGATGAGCTTAATTCTACTTTCCGCTACAACGATGCTGTTTTGCGCAGCATGGTTATTCGTCGCGATGAAGCCGTCACTGGCGAGTCTCCGATTATGAAGCTGGAAAATGCTGAAAAAGCTGACAAAGAAGCGCGCGAGCGTCGCAATGTTGCTAAAGCCAAGGCCGATGAAGCCAAAGCTGCTGCGGATGCAGCTGCTGCCGCTGAAGCTCCTGCTGAAGAAGCACCCGTAGCCGAGGAAGCGCCCGCGGCTGAAGAAGCACCTGCTGTCGAAGCGGATAAAGGAGAATAATCATGGCTAAGTTTGTACGTCGTAGAAAGTTTTGTCGTTTCACCGCCGAAGGCGCCACTGAAATTGACTATAAAGATTTAGATACCTTGAAAGGCTATGTTTCTGAGAGCGGAAAAATCGTTCCCAGCCGTATTACTGGCACCAAGGCACGCTATCAGCGTGAGCTGTCTGAAGCTATCAAGCGCGCACGTTACATCGCGTTGCTGCCTTACACCGATAGCCATAAGTAATTAAGGAATAACGCTCTTGCGTGCCCTAGCTGAGTTTATTATGCGCGGGCGAGCTCAGGCTTGTATCGTGGCTCTATTGGGAAATATTTTTCCCTTTATTAGCCCGGCAGCCATCGGCTTGGTGACACTTCGCAAAGGAAGTATTGAGGGTGTGATAGTCGCGATGTGGGCAGTTTTGCCACTGATCGGCACTTTCTACCTCAGCGAAGGCAGCCAGCTGCTGACATTAGTTTCAGTAGCTGCACTGGTTATGATGGTGGTCTCGGCCAATGTATTGAGGCTTTCCGCCTCCTGGCAGTTGACTATGCTGGTGTCGGTGGGTGTTGGAATGGTTACCGCGCTGAGTTTCGGTGGGTTGTTTGCACCGGCGATAGACGAATTTGTGCAAGATGTTGCCAATGTGTTTACGCAGATGGCCGAAGAGCAAGAATTGCAGGAGACGCCCTTTATTCCGGGGCGTCAGTTTATATTGGGTCTTATGGCCTGGATGTTAACACTCAGCGCTATAGCGAGTTTGTTGGTATCCAGATGGTGGCAAGCGCTGCTGTATAACCCAGGTGGATTTCAACAAGAGTTCCACAGTTTAAGTTTAGATAGCAGGTTTGCACTGATGCTATTGGCTGCTGTTATAGCCGGGATGTTTTTGCCAAGCGAATACAAACCCTGGTCGCAGCTGTTATCAGTGCCGTTATTGATCTGCGGATTGGCTATGATTCACCATGCGGTTAAGTTTTTGAATGTTGGTGGTCAGTGGCTGGGTTTATTGTATTTTGGGTTGGTGTTTGCCGGTTCTTCAACAGCGATACTGCTGGTGAGTCTGGGAGTTGCTGACAGCATATTGAATTTACGCTCTCGATTAGCGGCCTTTAAAAACCGTTAATGTTGGGCAGGTAGTAAGAAAAAGAGGTTATTGAGATGGAAGTTATTCTGCTAGAAAAGATTGGCAAGTTGGGCAACATCGGCGACAAAGCTAATGTTAAAGCTGGCTACGGCCGCAACTACTTGGTTCCTCAGGGCAAGGCTGTATTTGCTACTGAAGCCAATGTTGCTGACTTCGAACTGCGTCGTGCAGACCTCGAAGCCGCTGCTGCTGCAAAACTGAGCGAAGCTCAGGGTCGCGGTGCCAAGTTGCAAGCACTGGGTTCAGTGACCATCAGCGCAATTGCTGGTGATGAAGGCAAGCTGTTTGGCTCTATTGGTATCCGTGAGCTGGAAGAGGCGATTAACGCTGCCGGCGGCGAGATCAGCAAGAGCGAGATCAACCTTCCAGATGGCGCTTTCCGCCATGTTGGAGAGTTTGCGGTTGAAGTTCAGTTGCACCTCGACGTTGTTGAGTCAGTGACTGTTGTTATTGAAGCAGAGTAATTTCTGCTCACTGGTGGCTTAAAGCGCGTTCGCTCTAGATACCAGTGCATCAGTTAAGCATTGCATAACGGCACCGCTTCTTAATAAGATGCAGTGCCGTTTTTGTTTTTCAGCGGCTAATTAACGCAACTTTTATTGGGTAACAATCTCTGCTATGAACGAAGCGCTTTTTGCGGAACCTACCGTCAGTCAACCACTCCCTCATTCGATTGAGGCTGAGCAGGCTGTTCTCGGTGGTCTAATGCTTAAAAATGACGCCTTCGACTCTATTGCAGAGGTGCTGGCGGACAGCGATTTTTACAGCTCAGACCACCAGCTGATCTTTAATGCGATGCATAGCCTGTCTGCAGATGGCCAGCCATTTGACCCGATTACCCTGTCCGAATTTCTACAAAATAACAATGATCTCAGCGCCGTTGGCGGTGCTGAGTATCTCGTCGATCTGGCTCACAGCACACCGAGCTCGGCCAATATCAAAGCCTATACCCAAATTGTGTTGGAGCGCTCAATTGTTCGCCAGTTAATTGGTGCGGCCAGCGACATTGTGCGCAAGGGCTACAACCCACTTGGCTGGGACAGTTCGAAACTACTGGCTGAAGCCGAGAGCCGACTGCAAGAAATCATTGAAAACCGTCCTAAGAAGGGCGGCTTCAAAGAAGTTAACTCGCTAATTAAAGAGGCCGTTGACCGCCTTGATGAGCTTTTTAAAAACGATGCCGATATTACCGGCCTGAGCACCGGCTTTGCCGATCTCGACCAGATGACATCCGGTTGGCAGAAATCAGACCTGATTATTATTGCCGGTCGACCCTCCATGGGTAAGACCTCGTTTGCCATGAATATGGTTGAACATGCCACCTTGCATCAGGATCGTCCGGTACTGGTATTCTCACTTGAGATGCCTGCCAGCAGCCTAGTGATGCGGATGCTCTCCTCAATTGGCAAAATCGACGCAACCCGCATGCGCTCTGGCAATTTAGTGGAAGATGATTGGCCGCGCCTGAGCAGTGCCGCCCAGCGACTCAAGGATCGCCCCCTATTTATTGATGACTCTGCCGGTATCACGCCGTTGGAAATGCGCAATCGTATCAAACAGTTTACCCGTGAGCGTGTTGATCAGTTGCGTCAGAAGTGGCATCAGGAGCATGGCGCTGATACACCTGCTGATACCGAAGCGCTTTATGAGCAGGCCCAGCCGGGCATGATTATGGTGGATTACCTGCAGCTGATGAGTGGTACTAATTCCACCGAGGGTCGGGTGCAGGAAATCTCACAGATCTCTCGCGAGCTAAAAGGTTTGGCCAGAGAATATGAGTGCCCAATGATTGCACTATCACAGCTCAGTCGAAATGTTGAACAGCGACCCAATAAGCGCCCGGTTAATGCGGATTTGCGTGAATCTGGTGCGATTGAGCAGGATGCCGATGTGATTGCCTTTATCTACCGCGATGAGGTCTATAACGAAGACAGTCCCGATAAGGGCACGGCCGAAATCATTCTCGGCAAGCAGCGTAATGGTCCCATTGGCACCTGCCGATTGATGTTTATGGGCAAGTACACGCGCTTTGAAAATCTCGCTGGCGATCACTTCGCCGACAACTAAAACAGCAGCTGTATTCCGTTAACATAGGTGTCGTAAATGAAGGTTTTTCATACCGTCAATGGCCTTAGAGATGATCTCAATAAAGATCGCCGGCAGGGATTGCGCATTGGTTTTGTGCCCACCATGGGCAACCTCCACGATGGCCATTTAGCCTTGATTAAACAGGCTCGTGAAAGCAACGATATGGTGGTCTGTTCGATCTTTGTCAACGCACTGCAATTTGGCCTCAATGAAGACTGGGATAAATACCCGCGCACCTATCAGGGCGATTGCGACAAGCTTCGTGAAGCTGGCTGTGACTATCTGTTTCATCCCGATGACACTGAGATGTACCCCAATGGCCTGAACACCCAGAGCCGCGTTATCTGCCCGACCATGACCGATGTTCTCTGTGGCGCCAGCCGCCCCGGCCATTTTGAGGGTGTAACTACCGTGGTCAGCAAACTGTTTAATATAGTGCAGCCGGACGAAGCCATTTTTGGTATTAAAGATTACCAGCAGCTGGCTGTGATTCGTCGCATGGCGGAAGATCTGTGCATGCCGGTTGAAATTAGCTCAGCGCCCATTCACCGCGAGCTCGATGGTTTGGCTATGAGCTCACGCAATAGTTATATCACCCCGGAAGAGCGTCCTCTGGTCACTGTGTTGAAAGACAGTCTGGAATGGATCGCGGCGGAAATTAAAGCCGGTAATCGAGATTTCTCTGTATTAGAGGAAACGGCTAAGGGGCGTATTATCGACGCGGGTTTTAAAATTGACTATGTCACCGCCTGTAACAGCAAGACATTGGATTTAGCCGCGGATGATGATGTTGAAATTACCGTCTTGGGTGCCATGTTTACCGAGTCAGCTAGGCTGATTGATAATTTAAGTATTACCCTGTAGTTGAAAATTGGTTGTTAACTAAGCAGCTGTTGTTTATTTGAAAAGGAGTTTATCTATGCTGTCTAATTTCCTCAAAGCTAAATTACATATGGCATCCGTCACCCAGGCTGAGCTGTGGTATGACGGTTCCTGTGCTATTGATGCCGACATGTTAGCGCTATCTGGTATGCGCGAATTTGAACAGATTGATATCTACAATGTGACCAATGGTGAGCGTTTTACCACCTATGTTATTGTGGCTGAAGCGGGCTCAGGCATTATCTCAATCAATGGCGCTGCGGCACGTAAGTGCCAGGTGGGAGACAGAATTATTATCGCCACCTATGGGCAGTTTTCTGAGGCTGAGGCAGCGGTGCACAAGCCAAAGTTGGTGTACCTGAATCAGGATAATTCGGTTGAGCGGTCGTCGAATACTATAGCGGTACAGTTGGCGGGTTAATGTAATTCTAGAGATCCTTCAGTCGCTCTGCTCTTTCAGGATGACAGTGGCTGCGTTGCTTCCCAACCTGTCATCCCAGCCCCCCAACCTGTCATCCCAGCCCGCCAGCCTGTCATCCGAGCGCCCCAATCTGTCATCCTGAGCGTAGCGAAGGATCTCCATCAATCAGGATACAACGGCTTTAACCCAGAACCCAGATCGGGTTTAGCCGCGCGAGAAAACGTCGACTGCTGCTTTAAACGCTTTAATAGCAATGTAATATCCAGCCCATCAGCTGAATCTCCCTTATATAACTGCCGATCTAACTGAACGAATTGCGCCTCTAGATCAGCGTCACCTAATAAGGTGGCCAGTTGCTTGATTGTGGTGGGCGGTGTCTCAGAAAATAGGCATTGCCCCCATGTGAGTATCCCATCGCGCATGCCGATTAAATCGTTTCGCTGCGCCTGTGTCTCAATCGCTTTTAGCTGCTGTTTTAGGTTTAGCAGTGCAGAGGTTTGGGTTTCAGTACTGCGCTTGGCCAACGCCGGTTGCCTGCGACGGCCAACGAGTAGCGCGACGATCCCAGCTAGTAGCAGGACATTAGCGGCTAAAGACAGCTTTACTAGCCAGGATAGCTCAGTCGTTTCCACTGCGGCCGCCTCTAGGTTGAGGGGCTCCATTGTCAGCAGTTGGTTACTGGGTGCTGCCGGAACATTATTGATCGCCGCACTGGCACTGACCTGAACCCTAATCGCTGGTAGGCTGGCGGTTTGCATGCGCTGCTGTACCGTATCCCACCAACGCATTTCAATGGCGGGCAAAATTATGTCACCGACCTGATTGGGCACCAGTGCCAGAGATTCTGTGCGAGTACCCAAGATTCCCTCGCCACTGATCTGCTGGTCTAGCTGGGGCTGGTCTGGGTACATCTTGTACTGACTGCTCGGGGCTATTGTGAGGGGTAGTATTTGCGCGCCGGTAAGACCCTGTGCGCTGGTGCGAATGGTTCTGGTGACAGGCTCGCCAACGGTTAGGTTGTTGAGGTCATTGCTCCACTGCTGAGTCAACTCGACCTTGCTGCTGGGCATCCATTCATTGACAGGTACATGAGCTGGCTTGGCCATAACATCGACTGTTTTACTTTGGGTATCTCGAAAGACGCGATTGCCGCGGGTGGCAAAGGCGCCAAACTGACTGCGGCTTGTACTTTCGTAGGCACCAAAGCGCAGTGCCGGAATATTGAGCTTGCCACTGCTCTGGGGAAAAATGGCATAACTCACTTCGAGCACTAAGTAGTTTCTACCATTGATCATTTTTTGAAATTGGTTATCGCCAAGTCGCTGCAGAATGGCTCCTGGAATGTCCAGTTCGGATAGACTGTAGTCGCGCAATTGCACCGAGGTATAGAGGCGCTGGGTCAGGATAATTTGCTCTTGAATATAGACAGCAGACTTGTCTACCAGTGTTTCGGTGTAGATTGGTTGTTTTCCTGCAGCGCTGTTACCAGAGGTCGATGCAGCGCGCACGGTAATTTCTACGGCATTGCTTATCTGTTTTTTATATTTGAGTGATGGAATTAAAATAATACCCGTGCGCTTGGGTAGTAGGGTTAAATTCCAGTCGGTGTATGACTGAGCTTTGCCATTGACGCTGGAGTACTGCTGCTGGCGATTATTGGATAAAATTTCAAAATCTTTTTGCAGCGGAGAAAAATCTGGTTCTGACCTGAACGCCTGGGCATCGAGTCGCACGCGCAGCTGCAGCGTCTCATTGCTGTCCAGCACTGTGCGACTGGCTTTGGCGCTTAATTCGGCCCAGCTTGAACTCGCGGCTGCGCACATTGTTAAAACTGCAACAACGAAAACAATCGTTTTTGAAAATTTAAAATTCATTTACCAGCGCTCTTCGTCGTTGGGTGGCTTAGGTCGTCTTTGCTCCAGTGCTCGCTGACGAGACTGATAGCGAAATTTTTCACGCAACAGACCGCCCGGATCGTCTGGGACTCTGCGCAGCATCTGTTCAATTTCTTGTTGGGCCTGTTTTTCTTCTTCTGTGGGCTCGGCCTCAGGGGCCTGCTGCTCCTGCTCAGATTCTTTTTGCTGCTGTTCCTGCTTTTGTTGCTGTTCTTTTTCCTGTTGCTCTTGCTCTTGTTCTTGCTGGGTTTGTTCTTGATCTTGATGTTGAGCATGCTGATCGCTTTGCCCAGACTGCTCTTGTTCGCTATTTTGTTGTTGCTGGTCTTGTTGTTGATTCTGATCGCTGTCTTGCTGCTCTGACTGATCCTGCTGGTCGGAAGAGTCCTGCTGCTGTTGCTGCTGTTTTAGTTTTTCAATAAGGTCGCGGTTGGCCAGTGCATCGTCCATTTCAGGTTGCTGTTGTAGGGCCTGATTATAGGCCTCGATGGCACCCTCAAGGTCACCAGATTTAGCCAGCGCATTGCCGCGATTGTAATGGGCATCGGCACTGCCTGAGCCTGAAAAGGCATCAATCGCCGCGCTGTAGTCCTCTGCTTGATAGGCTGCACTGCCTCGCCACTGATCGTGATCAAACAAGCTCTGAGCCGTTTCTGTATCTCCCGCCTGCAGAGCCCTGGCGCCCTGTTGATCTGGGGTTTGCCAGAGATCTCGCCACTCCAACGCCTCGACAGAAGGGCTGCTAAATAGCAGCGGTGCCAAGACCAAGGCCACCACCGTACCTTTACGAAAGCCTAGTAACAGGACTGGAATCAGCAGTATGGCTAGCCAATGACCCTGATCATCCCAGAGATCAAACGAGCGATCTAACTCTCTGGTCGCATCGGGAAATAGCTGTTCAGTCAGTGCGAGGAGCTGTTCTATATCAGCATCATCAGAGGTAATAGATTGATAGTTACCAGATCCAGCGGAGGCCAGTGACTGCAGTGAGGAGGAATTTAACTTGGGAATTAAAATACCGCCGCGGCTATCTTTGACAAAGCCACCATCGCCAAGGGGGATTGGTGCACCCTGATCTGTACCCACGCCCAGTATCGACAGGCGGTATTTGCCTGCCTGAGAAACCATCGACTGGATGCTGCCAAAGGCAGAGCGGGCGACGCCATCGGTGATCAGTAATATATCTGCTCGGTCATAACCGCCGTTAACTGCTAACTCTAGGGCGACCTCAATGGCCTCCTCGGTATTGCTGCCATATTCGGGTAATAGGATGGGGTGCAATATGGGCACCAGACTAATAATTGTGTTGCTGTCTTCGGTTAATGGCGACACCGTATGGGCTTCCCCGCCATACACCACCAGAGCAGTAAAGCCCTCACGACGCTGTTTGAGAATATCTATCAGTTTATAGCGGGCGCGTACCAGTCTGCTGGGTTTAATGTCCTGCGCCAGCATCGATGGCGATAAATCAAACACCACAATGACAGCTGAGTCCTCTTTATGCACCGGCTGGGGTAGCTGCTGCCAGGTGGGCCCGGCAAGGCCAATACAGCTGAGCAACCAGATTAGGGCTAAAGCACTCATTAACCAGGCTGTGCTGTGGCGTTTTTTGTTGGTCTCGCCCTGCATTAAAAAGGGTAGTAGTGCCGGGTTAATCACCTGGGCCCAGTTACCAGCGTTGCGCCTATGCCATTGCAGTAACAACAGTACCAGAGCGGCTGGAATCATCCCCAGAAACCACAGTGGACGGATAAAGTGAAAATTGTCCAGGCCAATAAAAAAGTCTGCAATTAGCTCAGGCATGGGCATTCCTGCGGCTGCTAAACAGCGCCAGAACTAGGCTGAGAACAAAAGCTACTCCCAGCGGCCAATGGAATAATGTGGCCACAGGGCGAATGGTTTCAGCTTCTTGCTCAATAGCTTCGAGGCGATTTAACTCAGCATAAATCGCCGTTAGCTCCTCTGGATCCCGGGCGCGAAAGAATTGACCGCCAGTGGCTTCGGCAATATTTTGCAAGGCGGTCTCATCGAGATCGGCACTGGGGTTGGTAATACGTTTACCAAACAGGCCCCAGGTCTCTTGAATCTCGGCGCCAATGCCTACGGTATAAATTTTGACCTTGGCCCGCCGAGCCAAATCGGCGGCTTCCATGGGTTCCAGAGCGCCTGCATTATTGGCGCCATCGGTGAGCAAAATAACCACCCGATGATTTTCTGGTCGGTCCTGCAGACGTTTTACCGCAAGGCCAATGGCATCACCAATGGCTGTGCCATTGCTGCCAGCAAATCCTAGCTGCGCCTCGTTTAATAATGTCTGCATGGTTTTGCGATCAAAGGTTAGGGGGGTCTGCAAATAGGCTTTTTCACCAAATAAAACCAGCCCCAGACGATCACCTTCGCGCTTGACGACAAAGTCACCCACCACTGCTTTTACCGCGACCAGTCGATTGACCTCGCGGCCATTAATCTGCATATCCTGCTGTTGCATGCTACCGGAGATATCGACCGCCAGCAGAATATCGCGGCCATTGGTGGGCATAGCGACGGGCTCACCGATCCACACGGGCCGCGCAACCGCGATAACGGTGCACAGCCAGCAGAGAATAAGCGTGGCCAGCAGAAGGTGCCGCTGCCAAGTGGTGGTTTTTATTGATGCGCCGGCTTCCAGCGCAGCACTGGCGAGCAGCGGGGCTCGCAGGGCGCGGATGCCCAATTCAGCGGGGCTGCGCAACCAGCGGTAAATAAAGGGCAGAGGTGCAATTGCCAGAGCCCAGGGCCACAGAAGGTTCAGCATTATTGCGGTGCCTCGCGCCTGTGTTCAATGATCCAGATTTTAGCGCTAGCTAACAGGTTGAGTGTGAGGGCCTTATTTTGCTGTGGATCGTCGGCGTAGAGCAGGGTATCAAGATTGTCTGGCAGGTCGCCAAACAAACTGGAGGGGCAGCTGCTGTGCAAAAAGTCGATAAACTTATCGATGCCGAGGCTACTAAAGTGGCGATTGGGATAGGCAATATTGGCAGCCTGCTTAAGTACGGCAAAAATATCTGCCAATGGGTTTGAGTTGGCCGAGGAGTTTTCTATCTGCTCTAATTTAACCAGAGCTTGGCGACGGTAGAGGTTAGCCTGATAGCGTTTAACCATTTTGCTGATAATCCAGCCAAACAAAAATACCAGCACAACAATAAGCACCCACCAGCCCGGTGCCAATGGCCACCAAGAAATATCTGCAGGCAGATGTATGTCGCGAAGTTGAGCCAGGGGATCAGATTCCACTACCGACCTCCGCTACTGTTGCGTGCGCCGCTGCGTCGCTTGCCATAGGCTCTACTGAGTACCGACATAACATTGTCGGCAGTACTAAATTGGAGTAGTCCAGCGGCAAATTTTTCACTGAGTTTACGCAGACGCAGGCTGCGATCGGCAAAGGCTTTTTCGAAGCGTTGTCGCAGTTCATTGTTGCCGGTGTCGAGCATAGTTTGTTGCTGACCATCGCTGACTGCGTAGAGAGACGGGTCGGGCAGCACGGCTTCAATCTCATCATAGACATGACAGAAATTTAAGCTGCCATGGCGGGCCAGTTCGAAAAGGTGACGTTCGCAGTCGTCGTCCAGATCATGGAAATCACTGACAATAAAAATACTGCTACCGGTGGCGGTAAAGCGGCGTGATTCCTCGAGAATCTCTGCCAAACTGTAGCGGTCTTGCTGGGGCTCTAGTAATTTGGCGCTGTATTCTTGCAGGCCATGGATAAACTGCAAGACCGCATGATGGCTGCGGCGAGCCTTGACATCAATCTGTTGCTGCTGGCCAAAGATCGCACCGCCGGCGCGGTCATTGGCGCTGAGGCCTGCCCATGCCAGAGCTGCTGAAATTTCGCAGGCAACCACAGATTTCAACTGCTGGCTGCCAAAGAACATGGGCCCACGCAGATCGGTAATCACCAGTATAGGGCGTTCCCGCTCTTCGCTAAATATCTTGGTGTGGGGCGTCTGGGTGCGGGCGGTTACGCGCCAATCGATACTGCGTACATCGTCGCCGGGCTGATAAAGGCGCACCTGATCAAAGTCCATACCGCGCCCGCGAAAACTGGATTTATGGCCCCCGGCGAGCATCTGCCGCGCCTGTATTTTTGGAAACCCGCTGAGTTCACGCACGCCATAGCGCAGGCGCACCATATCGGCGAGGCTGGCGATTGCCGGATGCTGATTAAGCTGTTCCTGACTAAGGCTTTCGATCATAGCGGGCTGTTCATGCCGAGGGCACGGTGGCCAATAGTTTGTCGATAACCTGATTGGCAGTTACGCCGCTAGCCTCCGCTTCAAAACTCAAAATGAGACGGTGGCGCAATACATCATGGGCCACGGCGCGAACATCATCTGGAGTAACAAAGTCACGTCCCTCCAGCCAGGCCAGAGCACGGCTGCAGCGGTCGAGAGCAATAGTCGCCCTCGGGCTGGCGCCATAGTCTAGCCACTGGGCCAGGGCCCCGTCATAGGCCTGAGTGTTTCTGGTGGCGAGAATTAACTGCACTAGATACTCTTCAACTGGCTCCGCCATATGCACATTAAGGGCCTGTTTGCGGGCATCGAGCAAGGTGGTCTGGCTGATTTGTTCAATTGTCTCCTGAGCCTGTTCCAATGCTTCCTGGCGTGAGAGGGCGAGAATTTGACGCTCGGTTTCCGGTGCCGGGTAGTCGACCAAAATATGCATTAGAAAGCGATCCATTTGCGCCTCTGGCAATGGGTAGGTGCCTTCCTGCTCAATGGGATTTTGCGTGGCCATAACTAAAAATAGCTCGGGCAACTGATAGGTGTTTTTGCCGACAGATATCTGCCGCTCGGCCATGGCCTCTAGCAGAGCAGACTGCACCTTGGCCGGTGCGCGATTGATCTCATCGGCCAGCACCAGGTTGTGAAACAGGGGTCCCGCTTGAAACTCAAAGGTACCCTCTTGAGGACGATAGATATCACTGCCGGTAATATCGGCTGGCAGCAAATCTGGGGTAAATTGCACGCGATGAAAGTCGGCTTCGATGCCCTCTGACAAGGTTTTTATCGCCTTGGTCTTGGCGAGACCGGGTGCACCCTCGACAAGCAGGTGGCCATCCGCCAATAGCGCAATAATAAGGCGTTCCACAAGATGGTCCTGACCGACAATTTTGCTGGCCAGCCACTGTTTGAGTTGGTTGATATTTTGCTGCAAAACTAACCTCTGCGAGTTGCTGTTAAAAATAGAAAGTGGGAGATTCTAGTGGCTAATTAGCCAAGACTCAAACGCCGTTATTGTATACCTCCGCGTCGGCGTTTTTACTAGCCTAAAGCGATTTAACTTTGTTACCCTAGATCTCAGGAAATTATAAAACCAAGTTACAGACTTATAATAGACAGAAAGGTTTCAAAACCCGCTCATGGATGCAAAAAATAAGGGCCAGCGAGCTGAATTAATTCAGACCCTCAATAAAATCGCCAGTGAATATCTCAATAAATCTCAGGTAAGGCAGTTTGATAACTTTACTGCTAACGCCATGCACTTTTATCCCGATGCCGACTATCTAGCTAGACCGCGAGAGGATATCTTCTGGAATCTCTGGGGCCTTTGTCGTTTTAGCGCAGAGGCAGCGAATCAGTTGACGACTGACGAGAGTGCCAGTCGGGCCAAGGTCCGAGTATTTAATCCTGACCCCGAGTCCGACGGCTGGTCGAGTGGCCATACCACTATTTATATCAATCAGCGGGATATGCCATTTCTGGTGGACTCTCTGCGTATCGTGCTCAATCGTCGCGGTCTCAATATTTTCACCTTGCAGAGTAATCCTGTCTGGGCGGTGCGCGACAAGCGGGGCGCGATGGATAGCATTCATTCAGATTATGCTGAGGATGCCGAGCGCGAGGCTTTGATTACCATAGAAGTTGATATTCACGCCGAGTCTGAACTAGCTGACTTGCGCCGCGAACTACTGTCGGTACTGGACGATGTTGAAGTGGTGGTCGCTGCATTTGATCCGATGCGTCAGCGGGTTGAAAGCCTGATTGAGGAGTTGCAGGAAAATGCGCCAAAAGTAGAGCAGCTAGAAGAATCTCTGGAGTTTTTGCGTTGGATCTACAAGGGCTATTTTACCTTTACCGGCTGCGCTGAATTTGATTTAGAAGCCGATGGTGAACGTATTTATCTGACTGAGGTGCCGGATGGTCGCCACGGGCTGCTGAAAAAATACAGCGGTGGCCAAAGAGAGGAATTAGTCGAGGAATTGGGTCCCGGTGTCCGCGCACTCTACGAGGGCGATGATCTGCTGACGATTACCAAGTCGTCGCGACGCTCTCCTGTGCACCGTGATGTTTACTCAGACTATGTGGTGGTAAAACGCTTTGATGCTCAGGGTCAGCCCTGTGGTGAGGTGCGTTTTATGGGCCTGTACACCTCGCAGTTCTACTCCTACAGTCCGCGCCGTATTCCACTGTTGCGCAACAAAGTTAACTGGGTAATGGATAATTCTGGTTTTAAACAAACCAGCCATGATGGCAAAGCGCTAATGGCCATTTTAGATTTTCATCCACGGGATGAACTGTTCTTTGTTAGCCGTGAAATCCTTGCCGAGACGGCCATAGGTATTTGGCAGATTTATGAGCGCCGAGTTATCAAAGCGTTTATACACCCAGATCCCTTTGATAAGTTTGTCAGCTGTATCATCTACCTGCCGAGAGAATCCTTTAGTACTCAGTCACGGATGAAAATTCAGCAGGCCATAGGGGCTGAGCTGGACGCCATAGAGACGGAGTTTACAACTCAGTTCTTGCCGGAATCGGTGCTGGTCAGAATCTATCTGGTCTATCAGGTTCGCAATAAAAAGTACCTTGAAGTTAACACCGGCCAGTTGGAAGATATTGTTCGTCAAGTTACCCGCGACTGGGCAGGTGAGTTTGCCGAAACTGCTGTGAGTGCCGCTGGGAAGACTGAGGGCGCGGGATTGGCGCGGCGTTTTCAACGCGCATTTCCGGCGGCCTATCGAGAACTCTATAGCCCACAGCAAGCCCTTACCCATATCGCATTATTTGATGCCCTTGAAAGCGATGGCGAATTGGCTATTGCGCTGCAGCATAGGCACGCAGCCGAGAATAGTCACCTGCGGTTAAAATTATTTCACCGCGATCAGCCATTGCAGCTGTCGGATATGATTCCGATGCTGGAAAACCTCGGTTTTCGAGTGGTGATGGAACATCCCTATCTTATTGAACCAGATAGCGAAGGTCAGGTGTGGCTACAGGAATTCGAGCTGTCATTTTCGCTCGATGTTAATGTTGATGTAGAGGCGGTGCAGGGTAATTTTAAAGAAGCCCTGAGCACTGTGTGGAAAGGCGAGGCAGAAAACGATAGCTTTAATCGTCTGGTGATTGGTGCTCGTCTGGACTGGCGTGCAGTGGCTATGTTGCGACTCTATGCTCGCTACTTAAAGCAGCTGGGTATTTCCTACAGCCAGTATTTTATTGCCGATACATTGTCGCGCTACTTAGACATCACCCGCAATCTGGTGGCTCTGTTTAAAAGCTATTTCGATCCGCGTTACGCCGGCGATAGTCGCGCCGAACGCTCAGAAGGGTTGGCCAGAAAAATTCTTGAAGCGCTGGATAATGTCGACAATATTAGTGAAGACAATGTTATCCGCAGTTACCTGGAAGTGATTCAGGCAACCCTGCGCACTAATTTTTTCCAGACCTTTGCAGACGGCACCAATAAACCCTATATCTCAGTAAAACTGGAGTCTGAGAAGATTTCACTGGCGCCAAAACCGCGCCCAGCTTTCGAGATTTTTGTTTACTCACCACGGGTGGAAGGCGTGCATCTGCGCGGCGGTAAAGTCGCTCGCGGCGGCCTGCGCTGGTCCGATAGGCTAGAGGACTACCGCACCGAGGTGCTGGGTCTGGTAAAAGCCCAGCAAGTTAAAAATGCGGTGATTGTGCCCACTGGAGCCAAAGGTGGTTTTGTCGCTAAGCAGGCATCTATGGCAATGGGTCGTGAGGCTTGGCTACAAGAGGGTATAGCCAGTTATATGCTCTATATACAGGCTCTTTTAGATATAAGTGACAATCTAATCGAGGGCCAAGTGATACCCCCTGAGGACGTCGTGCGCCGCGATGGGGATGATCCCTATCTGGTGGTGGCCGCGGATAAGGGCACGGCGACTTTCTCTGATATTGCCAATGAGATATCAGAGGCCAATAACTTCTGGATGGGTGATGCCTTCGCCTCTGGCGGCGGTAATGGCTATGACCATAAAGGTATGGGTATTACTGCTCGAGGTGCCTGGGTGGCAGTGCAGCGCCATTTCCAGGAAATCGGCATTGATATTCAAAAGCAGGACTTTACCGTGGTCGGTGTTGGCGATATGGGCGGCGATGTATTTGGCAATGGCATGCTGTTATCTGAGCATATTCAGCTGGTTGCGGCCTTTAATCATCTGCACATCTTTGTTGACCCCAATCCAGATTCAGCGACAACCTTTGTCGAGCGCAAGCGCCTATTTGAAACACCTAGAACCACCTGGGATGACTTTGATAAATCATTGATATCTGAGGGCGGGGCAGTCTACTCTCGATCAGCCAAGTCTTTAAAGCTGACACCACAAATTAAGGCGCGTTTTAATATTGAGCAAACCAATGTCACCCCAACGGAATTAATGACCGCAATATTAAAGTCCCAAGTCGATTTGATTTGGAATGGCGGTATTGGCACCTATGTGAAATCCACGGCTGAGAACAATGCCGAGGTGGGGGACAGAGCCAATGATAGTCTGCGGGTTAATGGTAAAGAACTGCTCTGCAAAGTGTTTGGCGAAGGTGGCAATCTGGGTATGACCCAGCGTGGCCGCATAGAGTTTTGCCTTAAAGGCGGCCTGTGCAACACCGACTTTATTGATAATGCCGCTGGTGTCGACTGCTCGGACCATGAGGTCAATATTAAAATTCTGCTCAATAAAGAAGTGATGGCAGGCCGTCTGAGTATGGAAGAGCGCAATAGCTTTCTCGCCTCTATGACCGACAGCGTGGCTGGTTTAGTACTGCACAATAATGCGCGACAAACTCAGGCGATTAGTTTGGCCCTGCATCGCAGCGACCAACAGCATGCGGAATACCAGCGCTTTATGGGCTGGCTTGAGGAGAGCGGTCGGCTGGATCGAGAGCTGGAGTTTTTGCCCACCGACGACCAGCTAAATGAACGGGTTAATCGCAATCAGCCAGTGTGGACAAGACCAGAGCTTTCGGTGTTGATCTGCTATGCCAAAGTCATGCTCAAAGAAACATTATTAGACGCAGACCTATTGTCCGACCCTTGGCTGGTTAAGTCTGTGGACAATGCATTTCCACCAGAGCTTATTCAGCGCTACGGCGATGCGGTGGCCGATCACCAACTGCGGCAAGAAATTGCAGCGACCCAGCTGGCCAATGATATGGTCGATAGGCTTGGGTTTACCTTCTTCTTCCGCCAGATGGAGTCTACCGGTGCCGGCGCCAGTGATATTATTCGCGCCTACACCATTAGTCTGCATATTCTGGATATTGAGACCCTGTGGCAGACCTTGGAGATCAATGGATCCAATCTGTCGGCATCGACTCAGCTAGAGCTGTTGCATATCCTGATGCGGCTAGTGCGCCGCACCACCCGCTGGCTGCTGCGCAATCGTCGCCTTAACCTTAGTTGTGCTGATTTGATCGACAGTATGACCGCCCCGATTAAGACCATTCTCGAGCAGCTGCCTGACTTACATGAGCAGGAGTGGATCAAGCTGTGGACCGATGAAAAAGAACGGCTGATGGAATGGGATGTCGATGAGGCCATGGCCGGTACATTGGCGGCAGCTGACAGCATGTTTCTCAGTGTGGGCACCGCAGAGATGGCGCTGCGCCTAGATCGTCCAGTGACACTGGTTGCAGAGCTCGGCTTCAAGTTGGGTGAAATGTTGTCGTTGGACTGGTTTATGGCTCAGATTGTAGAGTTAAATCCCAATAATCGCTGGCAAGACCTGGCCAGAGAATCCTATGTGGACGATCTGGAAAGCCAGCGGCGTCAGCTGACAGCCTGCTTATTAAAAGGGAATGATGAAGATAATATTTCCGCTCTGATTGATCATTGGCAGACTCAGCAGGCACCATTGATAAGCCGCTGGAAGTCTATGGTCAAAGAACTGCGTCGTGGCAGTACACCCGATTTTGCTATGGTTTCTGTAGCCCTGCGTGAGTTATTGGATTTGGTGCAGGCGTCTGTTGACAGCGCCGCGGCTTAAAGCCTGGTAAATAGAAAGTTGGAATAAAAAAAAGGCCGCAACTTCGCATGAGTTGCGGCCTTTTTGTGGGCTCAGCAAATGTTTTGTTCTGTGAGCCGGAAGCAGGATAAATTCCTGCTTAAGTTTATTTTGGAAGCTTCGCTTAGGCTTTCGCCCAGTAGGCTAGTGAGAGATCTGTTAATTAAAAGATTCGTACTACAGGCTAGCGACTTTTTGTTGGAAAGAGGCTTGGTTAAATCCATTCCAGTAGTCCTCGCGTCCTTCGCGCCAACCTCTTGACCAGTGATATGCCATTATCGACTGTTGCTGATAGGGGCAAGTTGCCAATGAGCGTTGCTGAACTGCGGCTTGGTAGCCTTTTACGTACGAGCGGTGGTCCTTATCTTTTTTGTGTTTTTTCACATCATCTCCTAAGGGTTTATTTAGGAAACTGCCATTCAGCTTATAAAATCTGCTGAGAGCAGTTTTTATCAAACAAAATTGTGTAAAGAGCGATAGAATGTGCACGCTTTAGCACCTATACCAGTTGACCAAAAACTGCCCTATATGTCGAAGACTTAGATGGTCTATTAAGGGGGTGCTTTATTCCACAAAGTAATCAAAGGAAATTTTTGTGTCGCAAATGCACGAGCATCAAGACTGGTTAGCTACCTGCCCCAAGGGGCTAGAGCTACTTTTAGCCGAGGAATTACAGGCTCTGGGTGCCACTGGTACCAAGGAGACTGTGGCAGCGGTGCATTTTGAGGGTTCTCTAGAATTGGCCTATCGCACCTGCCTCTGGTCTCGTTTGGCCAACCGAATCCTTATGCCGCTGCACAGCTTTATGCTCAATGAGGCAGATGACCTATATCAACAATGTAATGATATTGTTTGGGAGAGTCACTTTACCGCCGAGCAGAGTATTGCGATCGACTTTATTGGCACCTCGCGGCTTATTGATAACACCATGTATGGCTCCCAGCGGGTTAAGGATGCCATTGTTGACCGTATTCGCCGCGTTGAAGGTGAGCGTCCCAATGTGGATACCAAGAACCCGGATATTCGTATTCAGGTGCGTCAGCACAAGGGACGAGTCACCGTATCCTTGGATATTTCTGGTGAAAGCCTGCATCGCCGCGGTTATAGAACCGGGCAGGGCAGCGCTCCGATCAAAGAGAATCTTGCCGTGGCACTGCTATTGCGCGCGGGCTGGCCAGATATGGCTGCCGAGGGCGGTGCACTGCTCGACCCTATGTGCGGTAGCGGTACGCTAATTATTGAAGGCGCAATGATGGCGGCCGATATAGCGCCGGGTCTATTGCGGGAGCGCTATGGATTTCAGAACTGGTTACAGCACGATGCTGAACTCTGGGACAGCATTATTGGGGAAGCCGAACAGCGCAAGGTTACTGGTTTGGACAATCTCGAACTGGATATTCGCGGCTACGATGCCAACCCCCGGGTGCTGGAATACACAGTGGCCAATATTGAAAATGCGGGGTTAGATGACCATATTCGCCTTGGCCATAAGCCCATAGATCAGTTTGGTAAACCTACTGCGGAGCGGGGACTGTTGCTAACCAACCCTCCCTATGGCGAGCGTCTGGGTGAGATTGATGAGCTTATTCCCCTGTATCAAAAATTGGGTACCGTGCTGCAAAAGAACTTTGACGGTTGGCGAGCCGGTATTTTTACCGGTAATCTGGATCTGGCCCGCGAAACCGATCTAAGTCCACGCAAACAATACAGTCTCTTCAACGGCACTATCCCCTGTAAGCTGTTAGTTTTTGATGACATGACCTCAAAGTCGGCACAAATAGCCGCGCGTTTGCAACAGCCAGCGCCAGCCCGCGAATTAAGTGATGGCACCTTAATGCTGGTCAATCGCCTCAAGAAAAACCAGCGCCGTCTAGATGGCTGGTTAAAGCGCAGCGATATTAGCTGTTACCGCCTCTATGATGCCGATATCCCCGAGTATTCGGTGGCCATCGATATATATGAAGGTGCTATTCATGTGCAGGAATACGCGCCACCGGCGACCATTCCCGAAAAAGATGCGCGCCAGCGTTTCGCAGAGGTTAAAGAAGCGGTAAAAGCCTATGCCCCCAAAGCAGGCCGCAAGGTGTTTTACAAAGAGCGCCGCCGGCAAAAGGGTGACAACCAGTACCAGCGTATGACCGAGGAGCAGGGCGAGTCTATGATTGTTGGCGAGGGCCGCGCCAGGTTAGAAGTGACCCTGTCAGACTATTTGGATACCGGCCTATTTTTGGATCATCGCCCAGTGCGCAAAATGCTTGGCGAGATGGCCAGGGGTAAGAAGTTTTTAAACCTGTTTTGCTATACCGCAGTGGCGACTGTTCATGCGGCCCTTGGGGGTGCTAAAGAGTCCCTGAGTGTGGATATGTCTAACACCTATCTGGATTGGGCAGGGCGCAACTTTGAGCTAAATCAGCTCGATCCAACTGCCCATGAGGTAGAGCGTGCTGACTGCTTACAGTGGTTAAAAGCAACTACCTACAACGATTACTTTGATTTGATCTTGCTCGACCCACCGACATTTTCAAACTCTAAAAAGATGGAGTCGGTGTTGGATGTGCAGCGCGATCATGCCGAGTTGATTAGAGATGCCATGACCAAGCTGGCACCCAACGGGGTACTGATTTTCTCCAATAACTTCCGCAAATTTAAAATGGACGAGCTGATTACTCGTCAGTTTGCCGTGGAGAATATAACTGCGCAGGCATTGGATATGGATTTTGAGAGGAATCCCAGAATTCACAATGTGTGGAAGATTACTCGGCGCAGTACCTTTGGTTAGTCGCCTGTTGTGTCCTAAACAAAGTATCAGAGCGGAGCCGAGGGGATGTTGAGGTTAATCTTGTACACTGGGGATGGTTGTCATCTCTGTGAGCAGGCTAAGTCTTTGCTCTATCCATTGCTGACGGCAAAAGGCTGGCAACTGACGGAGGTGAATATTCAGGATAACGACAGCTTAAAAGAACGCTATGGCGTGCGAATTCCGGTTGTGGCACTGTCTGATGGGCGAGAAAAAGGCTGGCCTTTTACCGCGGCGCAAATCGCTCGGATGCTAGAATCTTAGTTTATCTTTGGCTTACAGCCTCTTATTTGCCAGGACTGTGTCTCGCAGTAATCTCTTTACCTGATCCTAAATAAGCTTTATGTACAGCGTATTTGTCAACTGTTGGCAGAGCTCTCCGTTAGATTGATGATTCAATTGTGCGCAACGATAATTAAAACGGAAAAACATAAGCCCATGTCTCTATGCCGCCTCGTTACGATTATTTGTTTGTCATTTATTCTGGCTGCCTGCGGTGGCGGTAGTTCATCCATTACCCCCTCCATTGACGATTCCGGCTTTTCGGAGACCGGCACTGAACGTGGCACTGATACAGATGATTCACAGCCCCAAACTCAGCGCAATATACTACTTATTATTGCCGATGATCAGGGCTTGGATGCATCGGCATAGTACGATCCCAGCGACAATCCTCCGATTACCCCAACCCTCGATCAGCTCGCACAACAGGGTATTGTCTTTGATAACGCCCGGGCTACTCCGGCCTGCACCACAACCCGCAGCAGCATGATTACGGGTAAATATGGAGTCAATACTGGGGTGCTCAATGTTGGCGATGAGCTGCCCGCTGACTCAATAACATTGCGACGATTTTTGGCCGAGGACAGCAACACCAACAACTATGAATCAGCCGTTATTGGCAAATGGCATCTGGCGGGCACACCACCAGAAGCCAATCATCCAGCTACAATGGGTATTGATTACTATGCTGGACATCTGCGCGGTACCATCGACGATTATTTGGCATGGGATCTCACCATTAACGGAGTGACTAGCCAGAGCAATGTCTACCACACTACAGCCGTGACTGACTTGGCGATAGATTGGATTGATGATCAGACCCAGCCGTGGTTTCTATGGCTTGGCTTTGCCGCACCTCACACGCCCTTTCATCTGCCCCCGTCTTCGCTGCACAGTCAGACATTGTCAGGCACAGATCAAGATATAGCGGCTAACCCAAGAGACTATTATCTTGCGGCCATTGAGGCCATGGATACCGAAATTGGGCGCCTGTTAAATTCCATGTCAGAGACGCAACGAGACAATACCCTTATTCTATATATCGGCGACAACGGCACACCGAGGCGGGTGGTCGATACTGAGGTTTATGCCAATGATGCAAAGGGCAGTGTTACCGAGGGCGGTTTAAGAGTGCCGATGGTAGCCTCGGGTGCTGGTGTCACGCGTCAGAACGTGCGTGAGGGTGCCCTGATTAACAGTACAGATTTTTTTGCCACCATCGCCAGTGTCGCGGGCAGTACAGTTACTGCCATTGAAGATAGCCAGAGTTTTGCAGGATTATTGACCGATTCGAGCACCGCTGGTCGCCAGTATATCTACAGTGATTTTGAAGGTGATTCTGTTTCCGGTTGGGCTATACGGGATGCTCAATACAAACTGATTCAATCGATTAATGGCAACCAGCAGCTATATGATCTGATTTCCGACCCGCAAGAAATGTCTAACTTGCTGGACGGAACTGGCGATTTCTCCTCTGTGGTCGCACAGTTGGCGGTGGTGGCAACAACCATTCGTCAAACTGATGATAGCGGCTCAGATAACAGCGGTGACACAGCGGCAATTGATATTACGGGCGAACTTTTTACCCAGCGAAGTAGTAACTGTGAAGACTATATCGCCGCCTACCAGTCGACGGCGATGGATGTTTTCAGGTCAGTGCTTTTTACCGGCAACCTGACGATTTCAAGTAGCAATGGTAAGTGTCAGTTTCAGGCCAATGGTGTGCCCAACCATGATTTCAATGATGGCCAGCAGGGCTTTCCAAACAATCTGTCCGAGCAGTCTTATAACTGTGAGATAACCACCAGCCCAGTGTTTGCTCAATCCAATACCGAGCTAGCGATTGGCGACGACAATGGGTTGATGCTCAATGGGGTGAAAATAGATCTTCTTGCCGCGGCCTGTTTTGGGGTGTGAAATGAAAAAACTGGTTGCGGCAATATGGCTCAGCCCTGGCGATTTGACCCCATGTTTGCTGCCAACGGCTTTAGGGTAGACAGCCATAATGCCCATGTTCAGCCCAATGGCAGCTATCATTACCATGGTTCACCCAACGCCCTGTTCGCCGCCGAAAACCCCGTGGAGTCGCCGGTGATCGGCTTTGCCGCTGATGGATTTCCTATTTTTGGCTCATGGTTTAACGACAATGGCACTGTGCGCAAGGCCATGCCGAGCTTTCAATTAAAGTCCGGTGCGCGAGCAGCAGTGGCTGGCTATGCTACGCCCAGTGGAGACTATGACGGTACCTACAGGGACGATTACGAATTTGTCCAAGGCCTCGGCGATTTGGACGAATGCAATGGCATGGCGGTAGATGGCGTCTATGGGTATTTTATAACCGAACAATACCCCTACATTATGGCCTGTTTCAAAGGCCAGATGGATCCCACATTTGATTGATGATTTATCTCTAAAGAGTCAGCCCAGTTGGCTGGCAATGGTTTTGTCCAGCGCATTGGCAAACTCCATGCGGTCACGCTGGGAGAGCGGCGGTGGCCCGCCGCCAACTTGAACGCCGCTATTGCGCATGCTGTCCATAAAGTCGCGCATATTGAGCCGCGCTTTAATATTTGTCTTGGTATATAACTCTCCCCTTGGATTAAGGGCTTTAGCGTCCTTATCAATCACCTCTGCTGCCAGAGGTATATCGGCGGTAATCACCAGGTCACCGGCCCTGACCAGCTCAACAATATGATCATCTGCCACATCAAACCCCTGACTGACCTGAATGCTGCGCACAGTTGGAATTCTTGGTGTTGAGAGGGGTTGGTTGGCCACCAAAATAACCTCAATCCCTGTGCGTTGAGACACCCGATAGAGAATATCTTTGATCACTGTGGGGCAGGCGTCGGCGTCGACATAAATTTTCACGAAATAATGAGACTCATCAAAGTAGACTGGCGTCATTGTAACCCAGTTCAATCATCGGAAACGCTTGTATCTAGTGCTGTAGCGGGTAGAATGCGCGCTTATTAAAGATAACGCATGTGGCCCCTGGTATGGGTCACCACTGAAAAGGAAAAGATTATGCCTGCTATTACCCTGCCCGATGGTTCCCAACGTGTTTTCGATAACCCTGTTTCTGTAGCCGATGTGGCCGCTGATATTGGCGCCGGCCTGGCCAAAGCCACTCTTGCTGGTGTGGTTGACGGCGATGTTGTAGATGCCTCTCACCTGATTGAACAAGATGCAACACTGGCGATTGTTACCGATCGCTCTGATGAAGCATTGGATATTATCCGTCACTCATCAGCCCACTTGCTGGCCATGGCGGTAAAGCAGCTATTCCCTTCAGCTCAGGTCACTATTGGCCCGGTGATTGAAGACGGTTTCTACTATGACTTTGCCTTTGAACGCGCCTTTACCCCGGAAGATTTAGAAGCGATTGAAAAGCGCATGGCAGCGCTATCCAGCGAAGATTTCCCTGTGACCCGCGAAGAGTGGGATCGCGATGAGGCGGTTGAGTTCTTTAAAGGCCTTGGCGAAGAATACAAAGCTGAGATTATTGCCAGCATTCCAGATGATCAGGCCATTGGTCTCTATCGTCAGGGTGATTTTATCGATCTGTGTCGTGGCCCCCATGTGCCCTCAACCGGCAAACTGTCTGTGTTTAAGCTGACTAAAGTAGCCGGTGCCTACTGGCGTGGTGACAGCAACAATGAAATGTTGCAGCGTATTTACGGCACGGCCTGGACCAATAAAAAAGAACTTAAAGCCTATATTAATCGCTTGGCGGAAGCCGAGAAACGCGACCACCGCAAGATCGGCAAAAAGCTCGACCTGTTCCATATGCAGGAGGAGGCGCCGGGGTCTATCTTCTGGCATCAGAAGGGTTGGAGCATCTATAAAACAATCGAAGACTTTATGCGCAACAAGCAGGTTGAGCGCGGGTATCAGGAAATTAAAACCCCTCAGGTGGTGGATTTTAGTCTGTGGGAGAAGTCTGGCCATGCGGATAAGTTTGGCGACGATATGTTTACCGTCACCACAGAAGATCGCAATTACGCCATCAAGCCAATGAACTGCCCCTGTCATGTGCAGGTATTTAATCAGGGCCTGAAAAGCTACAGAGACTTGCCCCTAAGGCTGGCTGAGTTTGGCGCCTGCCACCGCAATGAGCCCTCAGGATCGCTGCATGGAATTATGCGTGTGCGCTCGTTCACTCAGGACGATGGCCATATCTTCTGTACCGAAGATCAGATTCAGTCCGAGGTGGCAGAATTTATTGAGTTTCTGCACGAGGTCTACGCAGACTTTGGCTTTGATGAAATCATCTACCGCCTGTCGACGCGCCCTGAACAGCGTGTGGGTTCTGATGAAGATTGGGATCGTGCCGAAGAGGCATTGGGTAAGGCCTTGGATGCCAAAGAATTGCCATGGCAGGAACTGCCGGGAGAGGGCGCTTTTTATGGGCCAAAGATTGAGTTCTCGCTAAAGGATTGTATTGGCCGAGTCTGGCAGTGCGGCACCATGCAGGTTGATTTTTCAATGCCAGGACGTCTGGAAGCCCAATATGTGGCTGAAGATGGTTCGCGCAAAGTGCCGGTGATGTTACACCGTGCATTGCTGGGTTCATTTGAGCGATTTATCGGTATTTTGATTGAACAGTACGAGGGGGCATTTCCCTTCTGGTTGGCCCCTGAACAGGCCGCGGTGATGAATATTACCGATTCTCAGGCCGATTATGCCCAAGAAGTCGCTAAATCATTGCAAAATAAGGGATTTAGGGCCATTTGTGACTTGAGAAACGAGAAGATCGGCTTTAAAATCCGCGGTCATTCTATGCAACGGGTTCCTTACCTGCTCGTTGTGGGTGATAAAGAGAAAGAATCGCGCACTGTGGCGGTCCGAACTCGGGATGGAAAAGACCTTGGCAGCTTGCCAATTGATGAGGTTTTAACCATGTTTTCCGAAGATGCGGACAAACGCGGGCGTATTGGCATTAAAGAAACGGAGTAAAGCTTATTAAAAAAGACAGCAAGCGGGCGCGTCTTAACGACGATATAACGTCCCCCGAAGTAAGATTGGTCGGAGCCGATGGTTCACAGGTAGGCGTAGTTAGCCTTAAAGAAGCCCTCGAAGCAGCACAAAAAGAGACCCTCGATCTGGTGGAGATTTCCCCAGACGCAGCGCCTCCCGTGTGTAAGATCATGGACTACGGCAAACATGTCTTTGATGCCAAGAAGAAGGTTGCTCTGCAAAAGAAGAAGCAGAAGCAGACCCAAGTTAAAGAAATGAAATTTCGCCCGGGAACGGATCAAGGGGATTACGATATTAAGTTACGTAACCTCACCCGTTTCTTGGAAAACGGTGATAAAGCCAAGGTTACCCTGCGTTTTCGCGGACGTGAAATGGCTCACCAGCAGCTCGGTATGGATATGATGAAGCGTATCGAAGCCGACCTCGAGGTTTTAGCTCAGGTAGAGCAGTACCCAAAAATGGAAGGTCGACAAATGATTATGGTGTTAGCGCCTCGCAGTAAAAAGGGCTAAGAGCCAACAAGAGCAACAAAAGCGGAAAATAGAAGTATCAAGTAGTACCAGCAACAAGATGTACTCAGCGCGACCCGCGCTCAGCCAAATGTTTTTGGCAGGCTGTCCGGGCGTCTCTTGTTGATTTATTAAACCTCTCACTATTGGAGAACAGCAATGCCAAAAGCAAAAGTACATAGTGGAGCGGCAAAACGCTTCAAAAAGACGGCTTCAGGCTACAAACATAAGCACCAGCACAAGAGCCATATCCTCACCAAAATGACTACTAAGCGCAAGCGTCAACTCCGTGGCACCAGCATGCTCAATGCTGCTGATAAACCACGTGTCGATCGCATGCTGCGAAACGTTTAAGTCACTTAACTAAATTTTGGTAGGAGAATAATATGCCTAGAGTAAAACGCGGTGTTGAAGCAAATCGCCGTCATAAAAAAGTTTTAAAGCAAGCCAAGGGTTATTACGGAGCGCGCAGCCGCGTTTATCGTGTAGCAGTTCAGGCGGTTACCAAAGCAGGACAATATGCTTACCGTGACCGTCGTGTAAAGAAGCGCACCTTCCGTAGACTTTGGATTGCTCGAATCAATGCGCAGTCTCGCGTAGAAGGATTGAGCTACAGCCGTTTAATTAACGGTCTGAGCAAAGCTGGAATTGTACTTGACCGTCGCGTTCTCGCGGATTTGGCAGTCCATGACAAAGCAGCTTTTGGTGCGGTAGTTAATCAAGCCAAAGCCGCCCTAGCTTAAGACAGAAAATTTAGTTAAGCGCTTAAACTCGCTGCAGCAATGCAGCTAGTCGCAAAGCGAATCGAATAGGGAAGGGGCCATCGCTCTTTCCCTATTTTTTTATCAGTAATAAGATAACCAACACAGCACAATGTGGTGACAAATAATGATTGAACTGGAACAGATTGCCAGCGAAGCCCGTGCCTCTATCGCAGCCGCGACAGAGCTGTCGGCGCTGGACGATTTGCGTGTCGAGTACCTGGGTAAAAAAGGCCGTCTAACGGGCCTGCTAAAGGGGCTGGGTGCACTGTCGAACGAAGAGCGGCCTGCAGCCGGTGCCAAGATTAACGAGGTTAAGCAGGCATTGCAGGCGCAGATCAATCAGCAAAAAGAACAGCTTGAGAGTGCCGCGCTCAATGCCAAACTGGCGGGAGAGACAATTGATGTCACCCTGTCGGGCCGCGGTGAAGAGGTGGGTGGTCTGCATCCGGTAACACGCACCATGGAGCGCATTGAAGCATTCTTTGCGCGTATTGGTTACGACGTTGAGACCGGCCCAGAAATCGAAGACGACTATCACAACTTCGAAGCACTCAATATTCCCGGTCACCATCCGGCTCGTGCCATGCACGACACCTTCTATATAGATCCGAGCACAGTGCTGCGAACCCATACCTCGCCAGTGCAGGTGCGTACCATGGAAAAGCAGGCGCCGCCGATTCGCATTATTTGCCCCGGCCGGGTTTATCGCTGCGACTCCGATATTACTCATACCCCTATGTTCCATCAGGTAGAGGGCTTGGTTGTCGACAAAAACATTAGTTTTGCCGACCTCAAGGGTGTGATTGACCAGTTTTTAAAAGCCTTTTTCGAAGCGGATTTACCGGTGCGCTTTAGGCCGTCTTACTTCCCCTTCACAGAGCCAAGCGCCGAAGTTGATATTCAGTGCACCAACTGTGGTGGCGAAGGCTGTCGTGTCTGTAGTCACACAGGGTGGCTGGAGGTAATGGGCTGCGGCATGGTGCATCCCAATGTATTTGAGAGCTGCAATGTGGATACAGACCAGTACACCGGCTTTGCCTTTGGCATGGGTGTGGAACGTTTGGCGATGCTGCGTTATGGCGTTAATGACTTGCGACTGTTTTTTGAAAACGATCTGCGTTTTCTTAAACAATTTTAAACTGGGGTAACCTATGAAATTCAGTGAATCCTGGTTGCGACAATCAGTAGATCCATCCATCTCCACCGCAGACCTAGTGGCGCAAGTGACTATGGCCGGCCTAGAGGTTGATGCAGTAGAGCCAGCGGCACCCGCAATGGCTGGTGTGATAGTGGGCGAAATTATTGCAGTAGAGCAGCACCCAGATGCTGATAAGCTGCGTGTCTGTCAGGTTGCAGGTGGTGACGACCAGACTCAGGTAGTCTGTGGCGCACCCAATGCTCGCATTGGTATTAAAGTGCCCTTTGCAACTGTTGGGGCTAAGCTGCCTGGCGACTTTAAAATCAAAAAAGCCAAACTGCGCGGTGTTGAATCCTTTGGCATGCTCTGCGCCCAAACTGAACTAGAGTTGGGTGATGATGACGATGGTCTGTGGGAGCTACCGCTGGATGCACCTGTGGGTGCCGATCTGATTGAATACCTCGATCTCAATGACAATATCATTGAAGTCGATCTAACCCCTAACCGCGGTGACTGTTTAAGTATTCGTGGTTTGGCTCGCGAAGTCGGTGTGCTTAATCAGGCTGCGGTCACAGAGCAAGCCTGCGCACCTGTGCCCGCGACTATCGACGATACTGTCGCCGTGAGTTTAGAGGCGGACAATGCCTGTGCACGCTATGTAAGCAGGGTTATTCGTGGTCTTGATCTGACTCAGCCTACGCCTCAGTGGATGCAGGAAAAACTGCGTCGCAGTGGTGTGCGCAGCCTGGGCCCAGCTGTTGATGTAACCAACTATGTGTTACTTGAACTGGGCCAACCCATGCATGCCTTTGATCTATCTAAAATTGATGGTGGCATTGTGGTGCGAATGGGCCGCGATGAAAAGTTAAAATTACTCGATGACTCTGAGGTAACTGTTGCCAAAGATACCTTAGTTATTGCCGATCAAAGCAAAGCTTTGGCCATGGCCGGTATCATGGGGGGCGATGAGTCGGCTGTCGCTGATGACACCACTGATATCCTGTTTGAAAGTGCCTGGTTTAACCCCTTGGCGATTGCCGGTAAGGCGCGTAACTACGGCAAGCATACAGATTCATCCCACCGCTTTGAGCGCGGTGTCGATGCCGAGCTGCAGGTTGCTGCCATCGAGCGCGCAACAGCGCTGATGCTAGATATCTGTGGTGGCAGTGCGGGCCCTGTTGTAACCGAAGAGTCTGGGACCCATTTGCCTCAGCCTGCAACCATTACTCTGCGTGACAGCAGGCTCAGTCAGCAGTTGGGTGTGTCTATCGCGCCAGCTGATGTGGATGATATGTTAGTGCGGTTGGGTTTGGTGCTTATAGAGCGCAATGAATCTGGTGCCACCTGGGTAGCCCCCAGCTGGCGGTTTGATTTAACCATCGAACAGGACCTGATTGAAGAAGTGGCGCGCATCTATGGCTATAACAATCTGCCCACCTCGACACCCAGCATGGCGCTGGAGTTGGAAGCGAATCCAGAAGCCATTCAGGGGTTGGCGGCGTTTAGAAATAACTTGGTGGCCAGAGGCTATCAAGAAGCGGTGACCTACAGCTTCGTCGACCCGGCAATGCAAAAAATGATCGACCCTGATGTCGCCGCTGTAGCGCTGGCTAATCCCATCTCTGCGGATATGGCCGTGATGCGCACCAGCCTGTGGACAGGTCTGTTACAAACAGCGATCTACAACCTTAACCGCCAGCAGAGTCGCGTACGTATTTTTGAAGCTGGACAGTGTTTTATTCCGGCCAGCGACAAGCAGGCAGATTCAGTGTTGGGGCTAGCCCAAAATATGGCCTTGGCAGGGTTGATCTGCGGTACTCGAACACCGACTGGCTGGACTGGCAGTAAAGACAAGGTCGATTTTTACGATATTAAAGGTGATCTGGAGTCGTTACTCGATATCACTGGTCTGTCAGCAGAGTTTGCATTTGCCTCAGCGACACACCCAGCACTGCATCCCGGGCAATGTGCGGCGTTGTCGCGCAATGGCCAGCAGGTTGGTTGGGTGGGACAGCTACATCCTAAACTGCAGGCTGGTTTGGGCTTAAACACGGCTGTTTATCTCTTTCAGGTGGATGTTGACCAAATTGCTCAAAGCAGGCTTCCAAAGCATCGAGAAGTGAGCAAGTTCCCCGAAGTTAGCCGTGATTTGGCGTTTTTTTTCGACAATTCAGTAGCCGCAGCCGATCTGCTGTCTGCTGCCACAGCCGTGGCAGGAGAGCAGTTAGCTAATTTAAAGTTGTTTGATGTGTATCACAGCAAAGATGTTGAAAACAAAGGGAAAAGTGTTGCTTTAGGCTTGACGTTTCAGCACAGTTCACGCACCCTTACAGACGAAGAGATAAATCAGG
>JAQWUP010000065.1 GCA_029242085.1 Porticoccaceae bacterium | reverse complement strand
GGCTTTTTTAGAGGCCTGTCCGGGACTTGGCTTATTGGCTTCTGGCATTATTCTATTGACAGTATCGACCATACTGCACACCGAGCAGATCGTTAGTATTTACCAAATTATGCCGCTGGCATTCGTCGGTGCCTGCCTGTCAGATCATCTGGGCTTCTATCTAGGTCGTTGGTTTGGACCCAAATTTCACCATACTGCCTTTGCCAAAAAACAGGCAGTGCGCCTGCAGAAGGGCGAGGCCTTTATTCTCAAGTACGGTGCCGCGGCCATTATTGTGGGTCGGCTGATGACTGCAGTGCGCAGTTTGGTGCCAATGATGGTTGGTATAAGCGGCACGGGTCCTGTGAAATTCACCCTGATTGATATTCTTGCCTGCGCGATTTGGTCGGCGGGCCTCGGGTTGCTGGTGGTTGGCTTGGATACTGTTATCCCGGGGTAATCTCCGAAAGTCAGCGCAGAGATCTCTGTGTTGGCGTACAAAAAATAAGGTATTTCCATCTCGCACCAGTATCAATTACCCTCAGAGTGCAGCAGTGATTTTAACGGACCCCGCGTTTAAGCCCTGTAAGTAAGCTTCAATTTCTCAACCATATATTGTCGAAACTCCCTCTCTATATATTATTCAATAATAAATACTTCGCGCTCAATACTAGTACTAGTTGTATCTAGGCTGATTATGTCGACGCACTAGGACTGTGCACAAGATTGTTCTATCTGGTAAAAATGGTGCGAACTTCCCCGCAAAAAAATCACCGCAAGATTAATTAATAAATATTCTAGGTGTAAAAAATTAGTTATTTATTTCAGTATCTTACAAAAAATAAAAGACAAAAATTTATTTTTGGCATGGAAATCGCATCGTCTTAGGTGTGTGGATATAACCTGTAAGTACAAGTTGGCATTTAAAACAGCACTGAGAGATTTCCTTTTTTCGCGCCGTCAACGCACTTCCATTGTAATTCCAGAGGTTGGGTATCCATAGTTTCTTAATGAGCGGCGGAGTTTCTAATGCAAAATGTAGCACAGGTAATGGATTTCAATTCGATTGAAGAACAGCCCGCTTTAAAAAAGCGAGGCCGCATACAAATCGACAATGTCAGTCTGGTTTTTGGTACTGGAAAGCAAGCCAATATCGCCGTTCAGGAAACCTCATTAGATATCGAGCCTGGAGAGTTTGTCTGTATTCTCGGACCCTCAGGCTGCGGAAAATCAACTCTTTTAAATTCGGTTGCGGGCTATGTTACCCCGACCACGGGTGAGGTTCTGGTTGACGGAGAGCCCGTTGTCGAGCCTGGCCCTGACCGAGGAATGGTCTTTCAACAGTATTCATTGCTGCCCTGGAAGACCACGTTTGACAATATTGCTCTGGGGCCAAGTCTCTGTGGCGATGTAGAGGCGACCAGAACAGCAGAGTACTTCTTAGATATGGTCGGCCTGACCAAGTACCGAAATCACTACCCCGCAGAACTCTCCGGTGGCATGCAGCAGCGTGTCGGTATTGCCAGAGCTCTGGCGACTAATCCCAGTGTGCTGTTAATGGATGAGCCTTTTGGCGCACTCGACGCTCAGACTCGACTAGTTATGCAAGAGAGCTTGCTCGAGGTGTGGAGTGAATTTGGCACCACCGTTCTCTTTGTTACCCATGATGTTGACGAATCAGTTTTTCTTGCCGACAGGATCATCGTTATGAGTGCCAGCCCCGGCAAGGTTGTTGCGGAATTTGACAATCCGTTGCCGCGACCCCGTTCGCCTGATATGTCGACGCGCAAAGACTACATCGAGATCAAACAGAAATGTTTAGAGGTTATTCGTTCAGAGAGCTTAAGGGCATTTGAATTGCAAAATGCATAACTCACTCATTATTTAATTTTACCTGCCCCTTACTCTTACAAAGTGAAAAAAATATGACTACAGAAACAGCAGCACTAACAGATTTAGAACAGCGCGTTATCGCGCGCATTCAGGAGAGCGACTGGGTCTCTCTAACGACTGAAATGGTTCGTACAGGCCAGCCTCATTCTGTTAATCCTCTTGATCCAGATATCGCTGCGGGTGAAGAGGAATCAATTGCTCTGTTTGTTGCTGGCAAGCTTGAAGCCATGGGCTTCGAGGTTGAAAAGTTTGAATCTCAACCCCACCGCCCGAATGTTGTCGGTCGACTTGCGGGCACCGGCGGTGGTCCCTCATTAATGCTCAATGATCACCTCGATACCTATCCTGCGGTAGAGCCTGAGCGCTGGGATAAATGTGGTGAGGACCCCTTTAATGCCACTCGGCACGGTGATTGGTTATATGGCAGAGGAACCTCTGATACCAGAGGTAATCTCGCCGCATCATTATTGGCGGTTAAAGCTGTCCTCGATGAGGGCGTCAAGCTAAAGGGCGATCTGGTTTGCTGTTATACCGTGGATGAAGAGAAGAATGGTTTTCATGGTTCGATCTATATGACCAAAACTATGGGCTTAAAGACCGATTACTCCATTACCGCCGAACCCACAGCATGGGGTGGTGAAACCAAAGATTGGGGAATGAATATCTCGGTGGCCAATGCCGGCAACTGTCTTGTGGAGTTAACCGTCACAGGTCTCAAGTCTCATATCTGGCGACCGGATACCGGCGTCAATGCCATCACTATGGCATCGACACTGGTCGAGCCATTAAACAAAATGAGCTTTTACCATGAGCCGGCAGAATTAATGGGACATACACCGCCCTGCGTCTGCGTGGTGAGAATTGATGGTGGCCTTCCCGGTGAGATGCAGTTTTCACCTGACAGCTGCACCATGATCCTGGCGATTGTCGGCATCATGCCGGGCATGACTATTGATACTGTTATCGACGATATTTCAAAGGTGGTTGGCAACTGTTTAGCGGGATCAGATGAGGCCGGTTTTTCGGTCAGACAGGTGCCCGATTCACTGTTTGTCTCTGGTACCGATCCAGTACCGGCATTGGAAGAACCCAATCTCTCAATTACCAAAGCTTACCAGCAATTGCTTGGCGATACGCCTCATATCAATCGCAAAAATGCCTTCAATGACACCATACGTTTCCGTGAAGCCGGAATGAATGCGGTGACATTTGGTCCAGGTGAAGATGGCTGGTCGCCGATCAATGAGGGTATTTCAATCCCTAAGTCTGTCGCCGCAACTAAGATCTACGCACTGGCTGTGATGAGCATTCTCGGTGTGAGCGAATAATGTTTACTCAATGGCTTAAACGCGATAACAATCAGCGCTTTGCAATTTCGCTGGGCTCTGTCGCCACCATGTTTGGTGCCTGGGTGTTTGTGACCGAGACCGGACTGGCTAATCCACTCTTTTTGCCTGGTCCCAAGGCGATCTATCTGGCCTTTATTGACTGCCTGTTTGAGGGCTATCAGGGCTCAACGCTGGTAGAGCATGTGGGAACCAGCCTGTATCGAATACTGGCGGCTTTTTTACTGGCTTGTTTGGTGGGTATTCCTCTCGGCATAGCCATGGGCATGTCCAAAACCGCCCATGCCATTTTTAATCCGTTTATTGAGTTTTATCGCCCATTACCCCCCTTGGGGCTCTACACCCTGCTGGTCATGTGGCTCGGTATTGGCGAGTCATCAAAATTAGCCCTGCTATTTTTGGCGGGTCTTCCGGGCATCATTATCGCAACGGTGCAGGCCGTTAAGGATATTAATCCAACCTTTGTTTTGGCCACCAAATCACTTGGCGCATCGCGGATGGAACTAATTCGCGAGGTATACCTGCCGGGCGCCGGTCCGACCATCCTCACTGGAATGCGCATCTCATTGGGCTTTGTATACACCGTATTAGTGGCTGCAGAAATTGTTGCGGCAACGGCGGGTATCGGCTGGATGATTTGGGATGCCGCCAAATTCCTACTCAGCGATATCGTAATTATGGGACTTATTATTTTAGGTCTAACGGGGATAGCGTTAGACATGATTATGCGCTTTATCGGTTATGCACTTATGCCATGGACAAGGGCGACAAGAAAGTTTTCAAAAACCTAATATTTTTATTTACATCATTAAACTCTAAAAGAAGGTAATTTTATGAACAAGCAATTCAAAACATTAATCACAGGCATCTGCCTGTCAATGATCTCATCAATCGCCATTGCAGATAAGCCTGAGACGGTCACGGTAGGATTCCTCAACCTTGTAAATGCACAGCTGGTGACCAAGTCACTGGGCCTAGTGCAAAAAGAAATGCCCGGCGTAGAAATTAAATACATCAAAGTTGGCGGTGGCGGCGACATGCTGCGTGCCATCGCTGGTAAGCAGGTTGACTTCGGTGGTCTGGGTAATCCACCGGCAGCTATTGGTGTCACCAGAGGTCTGCCTATTCAAGGCATTATGGTTCTGAATATGCTTGATTATGTAGAGGCACTGGCTGTACGTACCTCTGCTGGTATCAAGAATCTGAGAGATTTAAAAGGCAAAACAATCGCCGCTCCATTTGGTTCGACCACTCACTACCTATTGCTCAATGCCCTTGCTGACGAAGGTATCGATCCAGCTTCAATGAAGATTGTCGATCTGCGTCCAAACGATATCGCACTGGCTTGGAGCCGCGGTGATATTGACGCAGCATGGTTCTGGGAACCTGCTCTGGGTCGTGTGTTAAAAGACGATGGCCACCTGTTTAACACCTCTGGTCTGATGGCTGCACGAGGATACCCAACTTGGGATGTTGGCGTCGTGATGAATGAATTTGCCGAAAAATATCCTGACTACGTGACCAAGTTCCTGAAAGCTGAATGTGCTGGTATCGACTACTGGCTGAACAACCCAGCTGAAACTGCAAAAATCATTGCTAAGGAACTTGAGCTTTCTCTTGAAGATGCTACGCGCATGATGAAGGGGACAGAAATGGTTCCTTGCAGCAAGCAGCTTACTCAGCAGTACATTGGTTCAACTGAAAAGAACGGTGGTTTTGTAGATACTCTAGTGTCTACCGGTAACTTCCTCTACGAGCAGAAGCGTCTTCCAGCCGCAGCCTCAGTTGAGAAAATGTCGGACTTTATCCACCCAGAATACCTTGAATCAATTCTCAAGTAATTTGTTAAACGGCAGGTATGTGCCAAGCATACCTGCCACAAGTCAACTCTATTAAGACAACCACCACTATGAAATCCAGTACAGACATTGAAACAATCAGTTTAGATATTTCCAGCCTACAAGCTGGTTATGCTGATGGCAGTTTCTCTCCTGTCGATATCGTCGCTGAGATCTATCGGCGTATTGATGCCAGAGGCGAAGACTATGTTTGGACGGCTCTGGCTGACAGGCAGGATGCGCTGCAAAATGCTCAAGATTTACTTTCTGTAGATTCGGATTCTTATGCTCTATGGGGTATCCCATTTTCGGTAAAGGACAATATTCATGTCAAAGGTTTACCAACGACAGCAAGTTGCCCAGCCTTTTCACATTTACCAGAAGACAGTGCCGTAGTAGTAAAAAAATTAATCGCCGCCGGTGCCATCCTGATTGGTAAAAACACCATGGATCAGTTTGCTACTGGGCTGGTTGGGGTGCGCAGTGAGGGCCATCCGGTTAATTCATTCAATCCAGACTATATTCCTGGCGGATCCAGTTCTGGCTCAGGTATTGCCGTGGCTGTTGGTTTGGTCAGTTTTTCTCTCGGTAGCGATACCGGAGGTTCTGGTCGTATTCCGGCGGCGCTCAATAATATCGTTGGCCTTAAACCAACACCGGGACTTATCAGTACTCAGGGCATGATTTATGCCAATCGATCTTTCGACTGTGTACCCATATTTGCCCTGACCTGCGCAGATGCTAAGCAGGTGTTCGATCAGTTGGCTGGCGCAGATATTAATGATCCTTTTCTACGCGAGAACCAACAACCGGCGAATAAAGTACCTGCTTTATTCAATCAGTTAGTGGTTGGAATTCCTGATAAAGCTAATCGACATTTCTTTGGTGACAGATTAGCTGAGCAGTGTTTTAACGATGCTATTGCAAGATTGCGCTCACTGGGCGCTGAAGTACGAGAGATAGATTTCTCACATTTTGTAGAAGCGGGACAGATGTTATTTGACGGACCATTACTGGCAGAACGCTACTCTTCGTTAGAGACATTTTTGGAGCAAAATCCGCACCAAGTGAACAGCAATGTTAAGTCTATTGTTGAGAAGGCCAAGCAGTATTCAGCTGTCGATCTATGTAAGGAGTACTACCGGATAACCGAGCTAAAGGCTCTTACCAGAGGCGTATTTTCAAATATTGACATTCTAATGGTGCCGACAGCGGCAACGATTTACACCATTGATGAGGTCGCCTCGGACCCAGTCAACCTAAATACAAATATGGGCTATTACACCTACTACGCCAACATATTACAGCTGTCGGCAATCGCCGTGCCGGCAGCGATCAGAGAGGACGGTCTGCCATTTGGCGTATGCTTTTTGGCTGGGCCACAGGACGACGCTTCACTTGCCGCGCTGGGTAGCACTTGGCAACAGTCTACCAACCTGTTGTTGGGAGATAACGCTGGTTTCAGGTAGCAGATAGAAATTTTTTAATCGCAATCATCCATTAACTCAACCTTTAAGGAATCAAAATGAACTTAAAAACCTCAACTTCAGTTTGCGTATTAGCAGGTTCGCTGCTTGCAACTACTAACTCATTTGCAGGTGCCAAAATGCAATTGTCAGATGACTCTGCAATTGAATTTGGCGGCAGCATTCGAGCTGAATTAATATCTCAAGAAGACGGGGCTGCGGAGGGAGATTCAATTACAACCAATCTTCACAGCATGCGTTTTTATCTAAAAGGCAAAGTCACTGACAGTATCGCTTTCCAGCTACAGACGGAGCATAAAGGCGGCACTATGGTCATGTTAGATACGCTGGCTAAGTTCAAAGTAAGCGAAAATGTCAATGTATGGGCAGGCCGTTTCATTCCGCCCAGCGATCGTTCCAATCTGAGTGGTTCATACAACTTGCCAACATGGCAGTATCCAGGTGTTGTTTCCAAGTACCCAATTCCGCAAAAGGGCGGACGTGACGATGGTATCGCCATTTTTGGTTCAACTGGTGAGGGCCGTCTGGCATATTCATTTGGTATGTTCAATGGTAAGCAAGACGCTGCAGTATTGACTGATAGTGAGTCTTTCTCTGGTCGAGTTGCCTACAGCTTTTGGGATACAGAAGGTTATCTGACCAGAAGCACATACTTCGGTAAAAAAGATATTCTAACCATTGGTTTAACGGCTATGCAGCAGGATGACGCGTTTGGCGATGGCTCCGCAACCTCTGATTTTTCAGCTTACAACGTTGACTTTATGATGGAAAAAAATCTAGAGAGCGGTGCTTTGGCCACAGTGGAAGCGGCTGTATATGACTACGAAAAGTACGGTGGATCTACTTCTAAAGAAGGTGATGCCTACATGGTATCTATGTCATACATGCTACCAGGCGAGTATGGTCCTGGCCGCTTGCAGCCCAGCGTTAGATATCAGTCATTCTCTCCAGCTGATGGTTCAGTTGAAGACACAACGCGTATGGATATCGGTGTAACCTCGGTCATTCGTGGTCATGGAGCTCGTATTGGTTTGTTTTATGGCAGCCAAGACACTGCGGGTAGCGGTGATGTGTCAGTTGTTAAGATTGGTCTGCAGTTAAAGCTATAAGCTTTAACTAGCAGCCAATTACAGCATTGTTGGTGGTCGGTCGAGCCCAAGCGATTGATCGCCAACTACTTCCTTAGCGCAGCTTAAGGAATGTTCTAAAGAAAATAGCTATCTTCGGATAGCTATTTTTTTTGCCTTTTAAGAAACCGCCATAGGTGCGCAATCCATTCAATGAATTCAGCTTGATATGTTGTATTAAGCGAGTACCAAAGCGCCCCTAAATAATGCCCTTCAATAAACTTATGCCAAACAATGGTGCCCTGAAGCCGTGCAGTAATTATCGAGTAAAAAACTTATTAAATTACTCAAAATATCCAAAGAAAATAAAAAATATGATTGATAACAATGTCTTACAAAAAATATCAGGACAAATCCTAAAGTTTGGCACGGGCTATGCATTGACAGGTGTAATGGTTAAAACTCGCCATTACAAGTTAACCCCAGACAAACTTATTTAAAAGGCTACCAACATGAATATCAGAACCAAACTTATCCCGGTTCTTAGTTTGTTATCAGTTATTGCCCTTCAGGTGCAGGCTGAGACAATTCGAATTGCTATTGGCCATCAGAGCATGTGCACAGATACCTACACAGCTGGCATTGTAGTAAAAGAGCTAAAACTGCTTGAAAAACATCTTCCAACCACAGGTAAATATGCTGATGTTGAATATGACGTCAGTTGGAGCGACTACTCATCCGGCGGACCTATCACCAACCAGATGATGGCCAATAAGCTCAACTTCGGTGTGATGGGAGACTATCCCCTTATTGTTAATGGCGCAAAGTTTCAGGCTACTGATTCCCTGCGAACTAAATATATTGCGGGTACAGGATATAACTTGAAGGGAAGCGGCAATGCGATTGTTGTTCCTGTCGAGTCTGACATCTACAGCATCGAGGAGCTCAAGGGCAAAGAAGTCAGTGTACCAGTGGGAAGCGCCGCTTGGGGAATGCTACTCAAAGGCATGCAGGACACAGGTTTTTCTACTAAAGACTATATGCTGAAAAATCAAAGCCCTGCAGTTGGCGCCGCGAACATCGCTGCCAAGAAGATTGATGCTCATGCTGACTTCTGTCCCTGGTCAGAATTAATGGAGTTTCGTGGTACCGGTCGTAAGATTTATGACGGCAGTGAAACTGGTGTTCCCTATCTTCACGGCGTAGTTGTTCGCGAAGATTTTGCCGATAAGTACCCGGAGGTAGCCACAGCGTTTATCAAAGCTGTGTACGAAGCTGGAGACTGGATTAGAGAAGATCCGATCAAAGCCGTTGACCTTATTGAGAAGTGGACTGGTGTTGAGAAAGAAGTGCTGTATATCTATTTCTCTGAAGGTGGTCACCTCACTTTGGATCCTTCTATCAAAAGCGAATGGGTCGATGCTCTAGCGTTCAACCATGGCGTATTGGTTAAAGAGAAAGCTATACCGCCACTGGATTTTGATGAGTGGATTACTGAAGAATACGTAGAGGCTGCCTACAAGGATCTTGGCAAGAGCTACAAAAAAGACAAGGCGTCTATGGTAGATCCGGCAATTGACAATGCCAATTTACCGATGGAAATCTGGCACTCGCGAGAAGGTATCTCAGCCTATGCCAGCATTGAGGAGTTCCTCGGGGCGGTAGATGGATTCCGCAAGACCGGTGCCAAGCTCAATGCCACCTATGTTTACGATAAGGAAACGGGCCTTAAGCTATTCGGTAAGACAGCATTTTTCGTACTGACCAAAAATGGATTTGAAACATTCCTTCGCAAGCCAGATGCAGACGCGTTTGCCTCTGACGCCAAGGGTGAGGTAATGGATTACGAGTCAGCTCTGGCAACCATCGGTAGCTAAATCTTTTGAGCTGTTAGTAAAAGAAATAATTTGCCGCCTGAAAAATATGTTTCAAGGCGGCAAATCATTTTTCATTTTAAAACTAAATTCTGAGTAGTTGATATGAGCATAACCAGCGTAGGTAATAATATTGAAGATCGAACACCTGATAATCAGGTTGGTCAAGCAGTCGAACTGTCATCTGATAAGCAAGGCGTGTCCGACGCCCGATCGGCTGAGCTCAAATCAACACCATCGCTATTAGAGCGCCTATCCGCTCTGCAGTTGCAATCATTCTTTGTCGGAGCCCTGTCGCTACTGGTGGGGATTTTTATATGGCATCTAGCCACAAAATATAATTTTAACTACTTTATTAATTTTGAAAATGTGCCCTCTCCTGTAAAGGTAGGGGGCTCGTTTATCACCCATCTGGGTGACCCAGAGTTCTATATTCATATCGCGGTCAGTATTCGACGTATTCTAATCGCCTATAGTATCGCGGTAGTACTTGGTGTAATCACCGGCGTGATTGTTGGGCGCTCGAAGTTGGCGCGGGCCGCGGTTCTTCCCTATATTGAAATTGTGCGGCCGATACCAGCAGTTGCATGGATTCCATTGGCTATTTTGATGTGGCCAACAGAGGAGTCATCAATTGTTTACATCACATTTTTAGGCGCACTGTTTCCAATTATTCTCAATACCTTGCACGGTGTTGATCAGACCCCTGATGTTCTGATTCGCGCAGCACGTTCACTGGGCGCAAGCAAATTTGCGGTGTTCTATCATGTGGTCTTGCCCGCAGCACTTCCCAGTATTGCGGCAGGATTAGCCATTGGTATGGGTATTAGTTGGTTCTCTCTACTGGCGGGCGAAATTATCTCTGGCCAGTACGGCATTGGTTACTTTACCTGGAATGCCTACTCGCTGATTAACTACCCCGATATTGTCGTAGGCATGTTGATTATCGGTGGTCTGGGAACACTTTCGACTTACCTGATTAAATTAATGATGAAGCCAGCGCTGCGCTGGAAAGAAAAGCAGCGGTAATCTGGGCAATGTCTCGAATTAATTTTATCAGGCAAACCCTCGGGCAAAACGTAATGGTCTGGCTCGGTCTAGCCATCGCGTTTTCGCTGCTGTACTACCTGATTTTAATGATGGCGTTAGTGATCCGGTTTGAGAACCTGCCCAATTATCTCAATGTCTATGAATGGGCCTTCAATATGAAGCGCATCTGGCTATCGACTCCCTCGTGGTTCGATACCCTGAATATTATGAAAGATGAATGGCTGTTTGAGATTGGCTTTATGAATTATGACTATGGCACAGGTATCTCACAGTGGAGTCTATTTATCGCCCCAGCCAAGGTGTTAGGGGTAATATTTTTAGGTGTACTGCTATCGGCAAACTATCTCTTGCTGCGCACCCATAACCGCGTCTGCTCTAAAGACGCGCTGAGGGGAGCAGGCTTAGCAACAGGTTTAGGCGGCACCTTTGTCTCGTTGGCCTCGATCACCATGTCATGGGTGGTCTGCTGCTCAACCCCGACCTGGGTTGTGGGGCTAGCTATGATGGGTCTGGGTGTCTCGACTTCATTGTGGCTAGAGCCAGTCGGTATTTGGGTCAATATTATTGGTTACATGCTTCTGCTGGCTTCGATATATGTGGCCGCTTCCCGGGCGACAGCTAACTCTTAGAGACGGACTGTCACCTTTAGTTAAAAACAGTTTAGGAAACAAACATGAGTGCAGATGTTATTTCAATGTACAAGAACAAGACTAAGCAGAATAAGGGTCAGGATAAACAAGGGCGCATTGATATACAGGGTGTAAGCATCGTGTTTGGTTCTGGTGCAGATGAAAATGTGGCGGTAAAAGAAACCAGTTTAGTCATCAATCCTGGAGAGTTTGTCTGTATTCTCGGACCCTCAGGCTGCGGTAAATCAACGTTGCTAAACTCAGTGGCGGGTTATGTCACGCCGTCCTCGGGGCAGGTACTGGTCGATGACGAAAAAATCACTAATCCGGGCCCAGATCGCGGCATGGTATTCCAACAGTATTCGTTATTTCCCTGGAAAACTGTGCTGGACAATATCGCCTTTGGACCCAAGTTAGCTGGCTGCAGTCCCGACGAGTGCAGCTCAATAGCCAATACGTTTTTGGCCATGATCGGCCTGACTAAGATTGCCGATAGTTTTCCCGGCGAGCTCTCTGGAGGTATGCAGCAGCGCGTTGGTATCGCACGGGCGCTAGCCAATTATCCTCGAGTGCTCCTGATGGATGAGCCCTTTGGTGCACTGGATGCACAGACAAGAATAATGATGCAAGAGAGCCTGCTCAATATTTGGTCTGAATTCGGCATCACTGTGCTGTTTGTTACCCATGATGTGGATGAGGCGATCTTTCTAGCTGATCGCATCCTTGTGATGAGCGCCAGTCCTGGCTCGGTCATTGCGGATCTTAAAGTTGATCTGGAACGACCACGCAAACCTGAAATGGCCACTTCAGAAGAGTTTGTTAAGTTAAAGAAGCAGTGCCTCGGATATATCCGTGCTGAAAGCCTTAAAGCATTTGAGCAGATTGAGGCCTAAGTCAGTGTTTCGAACTGCCAAAGGTTATTTCGTCGCGCTTGTGATTGCTGCTCAGTGCCTGGTTGCGAGTCAGGTTCACTCGGCTATAGAAGACTATGTCACGCTCAAAAAGTCAGCTGGAGTCAGCCCATTTGAACTCAGGGACCAAGATAATCAGGCTTTTAATCTCGATGATCTAAAAAATCACTGGTCGCTAATTTTTATTGGCTTTACTACCTGCCCCGATGTGTGCCCAGTGACCTTGGCAAATCTAGAGGCGGTGAGGGCAGAGATGGGCTTGCGTATGAGCCCGGGGCGAATCCCACGCATAGTCTTTCTCGCAGTTGATCCAGATCGAGATACACCGGTGCTAAAAGAATACCTTGCTTATTTTCACCCTCAATATATAGGCCTTAGCGGAAAAGTTGAGCAGATCGACAGCCTTATTAAAAGTCTGGATGCCTTTTACCGATTGGACAAAAAGTACCCAGAGCATCGCGATTACGATGTGTTGCACAGCGCCTTTGTTGCAGTAACCAACCCTGAGGGAGAGATGGTTGCCAAGCTAAACCCACCGTTTCATCCCCATAAAACAGCTGAATACCTCACCCATTTGATTCGAGGAGTTAAATTTGATGACTAGGTTTTGTTCACTGGGCGTATTTCTCTTTGGCCTGCTATTAAATGGCCATTTAGGTGCCGACAGCCTGAAGACCCAGATTGCGGTGTCCCATGGCTGGTCGCCAGCGGCGCCACCCAATATGTCGATGCATGCGGGGTACTTTGTTTTACATAATCAAACTTCCCGCGCTGTCGAGCTACTGTCAGTGTCTAGTCCTGCATACGAAAGTATCGAAATTCACGAGTCGCAGATAATTGATGGAATAGCAGGCATGTCGCAGTTGCCGAGTTTATCGATTGAACCTGATCAAAAGGTTGTCTTTAAATCTGGCGGCCTGCACCTAATGATGCGCAATCCTGGCTCAAAAAAACGGGTTGGTGATAGCTTTGCTGTGCAGTTGCAGTTTTCTGACGGTGCGCTGGTAGACCTAGAGATGAAGGTCTCTAAATACAGCCCTTTGCAGGCAGACGCGCCAAAGTCTGATATGCATCATCACCATCACAAAATGTAATCTCTGATGACTCCCACGGCACTGAATTCATTTAAAGCGGGCCTACTGGTGCTGGGGTGTTCGATTGCTTTCAGTCCTGTCATCGCTGGAATGATCGATAAGGATGGGATGGCCGAATGGGAGATTTGTGCCATGTGCCATAGTCTCAATGGAATCAGCCGCATGGCAAAGTTCCCCAAACTTGCAGGCCAAAAGTCCGCCTATATCAGCAAGCAATTTATGGATTTTTACAATGGGCGAAGAAGCAATGATGGTGGGCAGATGGAGGCTATTACCACCGAGGTTGATATAGCTTCTGTAGATGCGATAGCAAATTATTTTTCCCAGTTGCCGCCACCAGCGCCGGCAGAATTGGGCTCGGACACCGAGAGCCTGAAACTTTTTTCTGATGGAGAAAAGCTGTTTTACCAAGGTGGTGAAGATACCCCAGCTTGCGCCAACTGTCACAAACGGTCGGTTGACTCAAAGCAACAGAAAATCCCTGAGTCTGATATGGAATTGGCGCAGCTTGCGCCCTGGTTATTCGGTCAACATCAAGCATATTTGGTTAAGCAGTTAGAGGATTTTCAGTCTGGAAATCGCGCCAATGATGCTAGCCAGACTATGCATCAGGTCGCTGCGGATTTGACCCCTGAAGGAATGCAGGCGGTGGCATTTTATCTGGCCCATAAACAGCCGATAAAGGCGGCGAAATAGGAGAGGATTTGCACTGCTAAGGTGCATTTAAATGGACTGTTTTGGTGCTCTTTTTAAAATCGCACCATTAGGCTGCAAGCCTCGCCGTTGCTGGTTTTTATGCAATAATTAAGTCGAAAAAAATGTTGTTATTACTTGTTATGACAAGTAAGATAATTGCATCAAAATCGGAGGTCAGATATGGGTTCTTTAAGTTCAGGAAATATGTCTCATTTGCCGCTTTATATGCAGATAAAAGAGGCGCTTAAAAAGGACATTTTGGGAGGGCATTATGCCCCTTACCAGAAGATGCCTTCAGAGAGTGAGCTGATGTCATCATTCGGTGTCAGTCGCATAACGGTTCGACAGGCATTGCGATATTTGCATGGTGAAGGCTTGATCTTCACATCCCAGGGAAAAGGCACTTTTGCCAGTAAACCCAAGGCGACGCAGGATGTGAAATACCTGCAGGGTTTTGCTGAAGCCATGGGCCCAAAAGGTTATGAGGCATCAGCGAGGTTAATCAGTATCCGTGAGATGACGCCGAGTAGAGAAGTGAGAAGCAGGCTTAATGTATTAGCGAAAGACGGTGTTGTTGAGGTAGTGAGAGTGAGATATTTAAACCGTGAGCCGGTCTCAGTCGACACTTCCTTTTTCCCGATAGAAATTGGTCGAAAATTATTTTCCAAGGATATGAGTGGTGACATTTTTCCACTGTTAGAAAACGAATTAAGACTTGAATTAGGTCATGCCGAAGTGAGTTTGGAAGCGCGCCCAGCGGACGCGAATATCGCCAAATTATTAGGCTGTGACTCTGGTAGTCCGATTATGTGGGTACAGCGACTGACCCATGATCGATTCGGTAGCCCCGTTGATTTTGAATATTTGGCTTTTCGCGGTGATACCTATAAGTACCGGTTCCAGATAGAAAGATCCTAATTTCTTAACACTGGATTTATAAGGTTTATAAATTAATCGGTGAGAGATATCTCACTTTAAATATTGTAAATAGGACGAGGAAACATATGAATCTCCCTGACGACATTTCAGTAAAAGACGTTGATGTATTGATCATCGGTGGCGGTACTGCTGGGCCTATGGCTGCAGTAGCCGCAAAGGAAAAAAATCCAGACGCATCTGTGATGCTGCTGGAAAAAGCTAATGTTAAGCGCTCCGGTGCCATTAGTATGGGCATGGATGGATTGAATAACGCGGTAGTACCGGGCCATTCGACACCTGAGGACTATGTAAAAGAAATCACCATCGCCAATGATGGTGTGCTTTTGCAAAAAGGTGTTATGACCTACGCTGAAAATTCCTATGAGATGATCCAAAAGCTGGATAACTGGGGTGTTTACTTCCAGAAGGACGAGACTGGCGAGTACGATATGAAAAAGGTTCATCATTTGGGGACCTATGTACTACCTATGCCTGAAGGCCATAACATTAAGAAAATTCTCTACCGTCGTCTGCGTCGTCATCGTGTGATCGTTGAGAACCGCTACCAGGCGATCCGCATAATGAAGGATAGCGAAGGCAATGCCTGTGGTTGTATCTCCATTAATACGCGTACCGCAGAGATCTATGTTATCCGTGCTAAATCCGTGGTGATGTGCACGGGCGCCGCGGGTCGAATCGGACTGCCCGCTTCCGGCTATCTCTATGGGACCTATGAGAATCCTTCCAACTGTGGTGATGGTCACTCGATGGCCTATCAGGTTGGTGCCGAGTTAACAGGCCTCGAATGCTATCAGATTAACCCTCTATTGAAGGACTACAACGGCCCGGCTTGCGCCTATGTAACAGGGCCGCTTGGGGGCTACACAGCCAACTCTAAAGGTGATCGCTTTATTGAGTGCGATTACTGGAGTGGTCAAATGATGATGGAGTTCTTCAACGAGCTGCAGGGTGGTAATGGCCCAGTATTTCTTAAGCTTGACCACCTGGCTGAGGAAACTATCCAAGAAATTGAACATGTTCTACATACTAATGAGCGCCCGAGTCGCGGTCGCTTCCACGATGGTCGCGGTGTCGATTACAGAACCAAGATGGTCGAGATGCATATCTCCGAAATTGGTTTCTGCGCCGGTCACTCTGCCTCTGGTGTATGGACCAATGAAAAAGGTGAAACCACCGTACCTGGTCTCTATGGCGCCGGTGATATGGCCTCAATTCCGCACAGCTATATGCTTGGTGCCTTTGTGTTTGGTGAAATCTGTGGTGCCAATGCCGCTGAGTTTGCGGCTGAAAGAGACTTTGCTGAACTGGATGTAGACTTTATTACCGCCGAGCGTGATCGCATTCTCGCGCCGATGAAACGCACTGATGGTATTCCGCCGAGCCAGTTTGAATACAAGGTTCGCCGTTTGGTAAATGACTATCTCCAGCCGCCGAAGGTCACTAAAAAGATGGATATTGGTCTCCAGCGCCTGCAGGCAATGGAAGAGGATATCCAATATTTGTATGCCCGTGATGCCCATGAGCTTCTCAGAGCCAATGAAGCCCAGCATATTTATGACTGCGCAAAAATGGCCGCTGTAGCCTCTATGTACCGAACCGAAAGCCGCTGGGGTCTCTATCACCATTATGTAGATTATCCAGAGACCAACAATGAAGACTGGTTCTGCCATGTTCAGCTGTTCAAAGATGACAGCGGAGATATGGTTTGCAAGACGCGTCCAATCGATCCTTATGTTGTCGAGCTAGATGACAACGAAAAGAATGCCTACGCGCAAATGCGTGTTCAGCAGGCTGGCTAAATAATTAAATTTACGGAGCACTACCAATGCCAATAGCATCACAAATTTCAATGGTCCCCGTCGTCGTAGACGACGACAAATGTATTGCAGAGAAAGGTTGTCGGACCTGTATCGATGTTTGTCCTCTGGACGTTCTATGGATAAATGAAGACACAGGCAAGGCGCATATGAAGTACGACGAGTGCTGGTATTGCATGCCCTGCGAGACAGACTGCCCGACAGACGCAGTGACAGTAAACATTCCTTACTTATTGCGCTGAGGTCATTCATGTCAAATTTTACCGATCCACTTTTAATATCGATTGAGTCGCGTTTAAAAGACTCCGATGCAGGTATTCGCCGCGTTGCAGTGATGGAGCTAGTCGATAGTCCAGAACCCGAGGCGGTTGAGCTTTTAATTCTCGCGCTCAGCGACAGCGATGCCAATGTGCGTATGGAGGCTGCAAAGGTTATCGATGAGTTTGAGCCCATAGATATGATGGATGCTCTGGTTGAAGCACTTACCGCACCTGACGAAAATGTGCGCAACGCAGCGGCCAGTGCACTGGCGGATTTGAAGGATAAGTCTGTAGCGCCAGCGCTATTGGAAGCCCTAAAGAAAGATGATGTTTTTGTTCTGAGCGCTATTTTACGTGCGCTTAAACAGCTGCGTATCAAAGATGCTCGTCCCTATGCTATCGAGCTATTACAACATGCTCATCCCAGTGTGCGCCGTGAGGCGGTGGGTGTATTGGGTTACCTTCAGGACATTGAAAATCTCCCGCAGCTAATGTCTGTTGTGGCAAATGATTCTGATCCTGAAGTTCGTCGGGCCGCAGTTGGGACAATGATCTTTGCCCCAGCAGCAATGGTGTCTGACACGCTTATGGCAGCCATCACCGATGAAAATTGGCAGGTTCGCGTAGAGTCCATTAAAGGTCTGGGTAAGCTTAAAGTAGCTGAATGTCTCTCATTGCTAATGTCCGCAATTGATGATGAGCGCTGGCAGGTGCAGGAAAAAGCCGCCGAGGCAATAGGTATTCTGGGTATGTCCGATGGCATTCCTGCTCTGGCTAAATGTATTGAAGATCCAATCAGTAATCTGCGTAAGGCAGCGGTTGCGGCCCTGGGTGAAATTAAGCATGTCGATGGTCTACCACTGCTTGAAATTGCCAAGGAAGACAACGATCCCGATGTAAGAAAATTGGCACGTTGGGCCAGTGAGCGCATCGCCACTGCAGAACAAGCGGAGGGTTAGAAAATGACTTTTGTTGTTACAGAGCAGTGTATTAAATGTAAGTTTACTGACTGTGTTGATGTATGTCCGGTAGATTGTTTTCACGAAGGTCCAAACTTTATTGTTATTAACCCTGAGGGCTGCATCGACTGCGCCCTCTGTGTACCTGAGTGTCCCGTGGATGCAATTTTTGATGAGGCCGATCTGCCTGATGAGTTTCAACAATATATCCAGATCAATGCTGATTTATCTGAAACATGGCCAGAAATTACCGCCACTACAGATCCGCTTCCAGATGCTCAAGAATGGGCTGATCAGCCGGGCAAGCGAGATGCGCTTGTTTTAACTCTCTGATTATTCCCCGCTTATAAGTTGTTGTCACAAGGCGTTTCCACTAATGAATGTAGATGTACCTCGTTCGGTTAAATATAGAAAGCAGTCAGAGGTACTTGAGCTAGTCTGGTCAGATGGCAGTACCAGTTTGATAGCGGGACAGGAGCTGAGAAAGTACTGCGCCTGTTCCACTTGCCGCGCTAAGAAACAGGTCGGTGTCGATGTAATAACCGACGTAGGTACAGTGGCGGGTATGGTACCGATGGGGACTTCTGGGGTACAAATTATTTTCTCTGATGGTCATGATCGAGGTATATATCCCTGGTCTTACCTGCGCGATATTGCCAACAACCGAGCGATGGCTGCCATTTCATGAATAGGGCATTAACAAGATGATTTCATTCTACGCCCGAAATAAATTGCATGTACAAACATTATTTCCGGGCCTGACATTCTGCATTCTGGTGGTCTTAGCGGCGAGTTATATTGCCGAAAACTATGGCAGCCCGGCAATCCTGTGCGCGTTGCTATTGGGGATGGCATTTAACAATATTTCAAGTCAGCCGGACCTGTTAAAGGGCCTCGATTTCTGCCGCAATGATATTCTCCGCTACGGCGTTGCCCTGTTGGGTGCACGCATTACATTTAGCCAAATTTCTGAACTTGGTATGCAGCCTGTTCTAGTCGTTGTGGCCGTGGTGCTCTGTACCATAGGCTTTAGTATTTTGCTGGGCCGCTTGCTAAAAATAGCACTGGCTCCCGCAATTATTGCAGGTTCCAGTGTTGCCATATGCGGCGTGTCGGCGGCGCTGGCAGTGGCTGCTGTATTGCCAGTCAATAAAGATACCAAAAATTATCTGCTCTGCACTGTGGTGGGTGTTACCGGATTGAGCACCATGCTTATGGTGCTTTACCCAGCCATGATAGGCAATATGCAATGGAGCCCAGAGCAAATGGGGCTATTTTTAGGTGCCACTATTCATGATGTGGCTCAGGTATTTGCCGCAGGACATATGGTCTCAGATGAGGTGGCAGAGTTCGCTACTTACACCAAGATGCTGCGAGTCACCGCACTGGTACCGGTAGTGGTGGTCTTGGGTATCCTATTCCGCAGTACATTATTGACCCAATCGAATGAGACTACCAAAGACTCGTCTAGTGACACTACTGCGGCTAAACCGGCTCGTTTATTACCGGGCTTTCTGATCGGTTTTATTGTTCTGATGCTGCTCTCCAATATCGGTGTTATTCCCGAGGCTGGTATAGATGCTATGAGCGACTTATCCCACGTATGTCTGCTTATTGCTATGGCGGCGCTGGGAGCAAAAAGCAATTTAATGGAACTCTGGCATGTGGGTAGAAAGCCATTGTTACTGTTAGTAATCAATACATTATTTATCGGGCTACTGGCCTTTTTATTAATTCTTTAGAGGAATCCCTAGGTTATGGCAACATTGATGACTGAGACAGTCACCCAAGTTCATCATTGGAACGACACATTGTTTAGTTTTAAAACAACGCGAGATATGGGTTTTAAATTTGAAAATGGCCACTTCACGATGATCGGACTCAAGGTCGATGACCGTCCGCTGCTTAGAGCCTACAGTATTGTAAGTGCCAATTATGAAGAAGAATTAGAGTTCTTTAGTATCAAGGTACCAGATGGGCCACTCACATCCAGACTTCAGCATCTTAAAGTCGGCGATGAGGTACTGATTAACAGCAAGTCTACCGGGACATTGACCGTTGGCAATATGCTGCCTGGCAAGAACCTTTACCTATTTAGCACGGGTACCGGGCTAGCGCCTTTTTTAAGTATTATCCGAGATCCTGAATGCTATGAGGCCTATGACAAAATTATTCTCACCCATGGCGTTCGCAATATTAATGAGCTTGCGTATCAAGACCTAGTGACCAATGCATTGCCCAACAATGAGTATTTTGGTGAAGAGGTGCGTGAAAAATTAATCTACTATCCCTCGGTTACGCGGGAAGAATATCAATATCAAGGTCGTATCACTGACCTCATTGAATCGGGTAAATTATTTGATGATATCGGCTTGCCGCCACTTAACCCTGAAGTGGATCGAGCTATGCTCTGTGGCAGTCCAGCGATGCTTAAAGACACGGTAAATATACTAGACCAGCGCGGATTTGCCGAAACTCGGCATGGAGAACTTGGAAACTATGTTATTGAAAGAGCCTTCGTTGAATAGTCCAATGACAGTGCCTACGGAACAGACAGTCCAGCAGATACTAGAGTCTACTCTGGATCCATTTTTGCAGCAGGATTACGCAAGTTTGGGTGCCATAGAGACGCTTACAGTTTGCGATGGTAAGGTCGATGTGAAAATTAAGCTCGGTTACTGCGCGGTGGCTATAGAGGCCAAAATTGCCCTCAGTATCAAGGCTAAGTTGGATGCGGCTGGATTTGTCGACCCACAGGTCGAGGTCTGTGGCGAGGTGACTCAATGCCCGGGTCAGACAGGCGCTGGGCACCTGGGGAAAATCAAAAATATTCTTATGGTAGCCTCAGGTAAGGGCGGTGTTGGCAAGTCCACTACCGCGGTTAACCTCGCTTTAGCGCTGCATGCTGAGGGAGCTAAGGTCGGTCTTTTAGATGCCGATATCTATGGTCCAAGTCAGCGCACCATGCTTGGGGTTGCAGATGACGTCAAGCCAGAACTAGTCGATGAAAAATTTCTAAAGCCAGTTATTCGTATGGGCATTAAATCAATGTCTGTGGGCTATTTATCCGAGGAAAAAGCACCCATGATTTGGCGTGGGCCCATGGCTACACGGATGCTCAGTCAGCTCTTGGAGCAAACCATTTGGGGTGAACTGGACTACCTTGTTATCGATATGCCACCGGGCACTGGGGATATCCAAATATCATTGGCGCAAAAGCTCAGTGTGTCTGGTGCGGTGATTGTCACCACGCCCCAGGAAGTCGCCCTTATCGATGCTAAAAAGGGCATTGAAATGTTTAATAAGGTTGGTATTCCAGTGCTGGGTATTGTGGAAAATATGGCTACGCATATCTGCTCTAACTGTGGCTATGAAGAGTCAATATTTGGTCAGCATGGTGCCGAGGCGATGGCGCAGCAATATGAGGTCGCAGTACTCGGCTCTCTGCCTCTAGATGCACGAATAAGAGAGGATGTCGATCAGGGCATGCCTACAGTCGCTGTCGATCCTCTGGGGCCTCTATCAGCCGCTTATATCGCTTTGGGGCAGCAAGTTGCTGCACAGCAGTGGGTGAAAAACAAAGTGACTCAGGCGCCACCATCGATTGTTATGATGGAAGAGTAGCGGGATAAAACTGAGTCTTTTGTACGCCAGCATAGTTGAGCCGCCCGTGCTGTCTCCATGAAGACTATTGTTGCCAAGGTTTTGACAGCACCAATCAGGTTGCCATTCCATCCAACTAGAAGCATTGCTTTAGCGCATTTTTCGATTCGAGTTGATCATCTGCTTTAATTATCTAGGCGTTCGATAGTACCAATTAAGCTGTGGCAGAACGCAAAAAGACTATTTAATAAGGTGAAATCCCCTATTCATTTCCTTTTAGCCCCATTCATATCAAACTGCTCTAGAAGATCCCATAGAGTTTGAAAAGCTACGTCATTGACGCCGCCATCTTCAGTATTCCATCCTGTTGTTTCCTTGTCGTCATAATAAGCTCCCTGTGGATAGACAAGAATAAAAGTATCAGCATGTTCTTTAAAGCCAGAATACTGCTTTCAGCATAATCGCCACCACCATGAAGACTAAATAATACGGAAACAGGGGAGATATATTCTGAATAGCCATTGGGAACATATATATAAAATTCTCTAATTAATCCATCTTTGGTAAACGAGCAATACTGAGTATTTTCAATTGAAGAGTAATTTGAGCATGATGGAACTGATGGAGTTGGGAGGATAAAAGCTAAGTAGTTGATTTGTATGGTAGCTACGGGTGGACTTGAACCACCGACCCCAGCATTATGAATGCTGTGCTCTAACCAGCTGAGCTACGTAGCCACAATTTCTTGCAGAACCCTATTGATCCACAGACCGTTTGGGGCGCGCATTTTCGCCAGACAGCAGCGCTTTGTCAAGAGCTACGAGGCCTTTCCTCTGTTATAGCCGATCGTGACAATTTCTCTTGTTTAGCGTGAACCAAATCACACTAACTAGATTCTATCTCTACTGCTATGCATTACTGTTAGGCAGGTCATAAAATAACCTCAATCATTCGCATAATAACGCTACGCCTCTGGTCGATGATGTTTGATGCTGTCTGGGCTAACATTTAGTCGCTGTATGAAACTGGGTATCCTGAACTTCTCTGTTTTAACTATTTGTCGGTGCTACTAACAGGCGGCAGTATTAAATCTTCTTCGATCAGAGGTTTTTATTGCCCAGTCGAATAGGCTACTCGGTATATCTGTCCACCCAAATCGTCGGTGATATAGAAACGGCCTTGGCTATCCTGAGTAACATCTACGGGCCGCCCCATAATGCCGTCGCCGGCTAAAAATCCGCTGACAAAGTCACGGCTGTCAATATTGCCCTGATCATCCCAGTGCAGCGAGATAACCTTATAACCGTCCAATACGGAACGGTTCCATGAGCCATGCAAAGCTACCAGTGCAGTGCGATTAAAGCCTTGAGGCAGGCTTCTATGCGCCTCAACGAAGTGAATACCCAATGGTGCATTATGAGGACGAAACTCAAACGCGGGCGCTATAGCTGAGCGGGAAAGTTCTGGTTGTTTAGTGCCAAAATCTGGGTCCGGTACATTGTCACCATTGACATAGGGCCAGCCATAGAAACCATCTTCAACCACTAAGTTGAGTTCGTCTGGGGGGAAGTTATCACCCAGCAGGTCTCGCGCATTTACCGTGGCGTAGAGTTCATCTGACCAGGGCGCCCAGTCGAAGCCTACGGAGTTGCGCAGTCCTCGGGCATAGATTTGTGGATTGCTGCCATCGAGTTCTGATTGCAACATAGCGGCATACCTGGGGTCTTCCGGTTCGCAAACATTACAGGGCGAGCCCACTGCAACATACAGTTTGCGATCTGGCGAGATACCTATGGCCTTGGCTTTATGAATAAGGTCGTAGGGCAGGTCTTGAAGAACGATTTCAATCTCACCAGCTAGGCTGGCGGTCTTGTGGTCAAAGAGTACTCGGCTAACGCTGCCGCTCTCACTAAAGTAGAGCCAGTCACCGTCAAACACTATACCCTGAGGCTCGTTGAGCCCGTCGATCAAGACTTTTTGAGTCTCGGCTGAGCCGTTTTGGTCGCTATCCTGTAACAGCAGAACTTGACCGCGGTCGGCGATGGTAGCCACCAGATCATCCTGCTCTGTGGTGACAATAAAGCGCACATAGCCCAGATCTTGTGCAACCAGCTCGAGGTCAAAACCCTGAGACACCTTAAGACTGGATTCTTCGGCGGCATTAGCTGAGGTATTAAGACCGGCAACGGTGCTGACCATTAGCCAAAAGCCGCTGAGTCCACCTGGCGTAATGGCGGCGATGTAGCCTGTTCCGGCAATCATTGTTGCGAGCAGACCAATGCCTGCACCTTTGGCGATTTTTTTAACCATAGATATAGCCTGTATTGTGCCTATTTAATTATTATTCTAGTGTGCTTTTCTGGCCACGGCTGTGGTGATTGAGCCAGATACTACAAGAAGGGCACCCAGTACTGAAATAACCCCTAGGGGTTCTACGGTAACGCCGGCGATAGGGATGAATTGCACAATGCCAACCGTGAGCAGTGGCGTCACTGCGATGGTCGCGCTGACTCTAGATGCCTCGATATGTACCAGCGCTTCGGCAAAGGATCCATAGGCGATAATTGTGTTGAGGCCGCAAAATGCCAGAAGGGCCCACTGTGTGCCTGTGAGCTGATCCAGGATTGAAAAATCGCAGAAGGGCAAAAATAGCAGAGTGCCCAGCCAATAAATCGCCAGCATGGTTTCCTCTGAGGTGAATTCTTGCAGCAGAATTTTCTGCATGATGGCATAGCCGGTCCAGCAGATTGCCGCTGATAAAATGATCAGTAGGCCCAACCCGTAATCATTGAGATCAATAAAAATATCTCCCAAATGATGATTAAAAAATAATACCAGGCCTGAGACAAAGGCCAAAAATCCCAACCACTGGGTTCTAGAGAAGGGCTCTTTAAACAGAAAAACTCCTGCCAGCAATAGCAGCATTGGGGCGATTTGGATCATCACCTGAGCTGCCTCAGGACTGGTTCGCTCTAAGCCAAAAATATATAGGCCGTAGTTGCCAGACAGTAATAACCCGGCCGCCAGCAGCTTAAAAAATAAGCGTGGCGAGCGCAACTTGCCGCGATTGGGCAGTCGCCTGCGCACCAACAGATAGGGCGTAATCAGGACCGCTGCCAAAGAGAGGCGAAAAAAGGTGGTGGTCAGTGGGTCGAGTGTTTCCAGCACACCGTGTAGAGCAATCGGCAGCACGCCCCACATGGTGGCGGTTGACAGAGCGAGTAATATGCCCAGCCTCCAGCGCCCGCTAGTTGCGGTCAAGGTAGACTACACATTAAAACGGAAGTGGATAACGTCGCCGTCCTTAACGATATAGTCCTTACCTTCCAGACGCCATTTGCCCGCGTCTTTTGCTCCCTGCTCGCCGTTGCCAGCGATATAGTCGTCGTAGCCAATAATCTCGGCGCGAATAAAGCCTTTCTCAAAATCGGTGTGAATCTTGCCCGCTGCATTGGGCGCTGTTGCACCCACAGGAATGGTCCAGGCTCGCACCTCTTTAGGGCCGGCGGTGAAGTAGGTTTGCAGACCTAGTAGATTGTAGCCAGCGCGAATAACTCGGTTGAGTCCCGGCTCTTCCATACCCATCTCTTCTAAAAACTCGGCGATCTCATCGGCTTCAAGCTCGCTGATCTCAGCTTCCATCTTATTGCAGATAGGGACAACTACTGAACCCTCGGCAGCGGCAATAGACTTCACTTCGTCAAGATAGGGGTTGTTGTCAAAACCCTCTTCATCGACATTGGCAATATACATGGTTGGCTTTAATGTGAGTAGGCTGAGAGGTCTCAGTATTTTTAGTTCATCATCGCTCAACTCAAATGAGCGCAATGGTTTAGCCTCGTTGAGATGAGGCAGAATTTTTTCGGCTACGCCTTTGAGAATAATGGCGTCTTGGTCCTTGCCCTTAGCGGCTTTGGCGACGCGCAGCAGAGCCTTTTCAACGCTCTCAAGGTCGGCCAGAGCGAGCTCGGTATTAATAACGTCTATATCATCGGCTGGACTTATCTTGCCTTCCACATGAATAACATTTTCATCTTCAAAGCAGCGCACGACATGGGCTATGGCATCGGTTTCGCGAATATTGGCGAGAAACTTATTGCCCAGACCTTCGCCTTTGGAGGCACCGGCAACCAGCCCGGCGATATCGACAAATTCCATGGCGGTGGGAATAAGCCGCTCTGGATTGACGATATTGGAAATTTTATCCTGACGAGGATCGGGAATGGGCACTATGCCAGTGTTGGGCTCAATGGTGCAGAAGGGAAAGTTTTCTGCGCTGATACCGGCTTTGGTGAGTGCATTAAATAATGTGGATTTGCCAACATTGGGCAAACCCACTATTCCACAATTAAAACCCATTTTAAATTCCTTGTGCTAGCGTTCTAGCGTTGTTGTTTTAGACGCTGTGCAATTTAAGCATGGCTTTTTCCCACTCGCCGGCAACGGCTAGAGGGAGCGCACGCAGTGCATCATCAATGCTGTTTGCAATTAGCTGTTGATCATTGGGCGATGCTTTTTTAAGTACATAGTCGGCAACCTGTTTGGCATTGCCGGGATGGCCGATACCAATGCGCAGACGCGCGAATTCTTTATTGTTACCCAGACATTTGATGGTGTCGCGCAGGCCATTGTGGCCGCCGTGGCCGCCGCCTTTTTTAAAGCGCGCCTCACCCGGAGGCTTGTCCAGTTCATCGTGCACAACCAAAATAGCTTCGGGGGCGATTTGATAAAAATTCGCCAGTGCACTGATCGATTTACCGCTTAGATTCATAAAGGTACTGGGAATCAGCAGGCGCACATCATTGCCGTCTAGGGTCACCCTCGCGGTGTCACCGAAAAACTTACTCTCGTGTTTGAGATCGACGTGCAGAGATTTAGCTAATTCCAGAACCAAGTCGGCCCCGGCATTATGACGCGTCCGTTCGTAGTCAGGGCCGGGGTTTCCCAGCCCTACGATTAATTCAACGGGCGTGTCCAATGTCAGGGCCTTCTAGAGGGCAAGACTGAAGATTACTCTTCGCTTGCTTCCTCGCCATCGGCTTCTGAATCGGCTGCAGGAGCTTCAGCATCGACTTCATCGTCAACAGCAACGCCCTTAGGCTTGTTCACTGCTGCGATTGGCAGATCGTGATCGGTACCATGGGTGAGTGCAACACTCTCGACGCCTTTTGGAAGCTTGATGTCAGAGATATGCAGGGTCTGACCCAGATCGACATCAGTCATATCGACTTCGAGATACTCAGGCAGATCTTTTGGCAGACACAAAATGTCCAGCTCAGTCATACTGTGGCCAACAATACCGCCGCCGAGCTTAACGCCGACACAGATATCTTCGTTAATAAAGTGTAAAGGCACCTTGGTCTGCAGTTTGGTGTTCTTGCTCACGCGCAAGAAATCCATATGCATGATGATGTTTTTGGCGGGATGACGCTGCATATCTTTCAGAATTACATCTTCTGATTTGCCATCGATTTCAAGACCAATAATATGTGAATAAAATGCTTCGTTTTCCAAAGATTTTGTCACATCTTTAAGGATCAGCTGAATTTTAGCTGGATCTTTCTTACCACCATAAACAATTGCAGGAACTTCACCGGCCAGACGACGCAGGCGGCGGCTCGCACCTTTCCCTGTTTCTTCACGACCTGTAGCTTGTAACGTAAAATCAGTAGACATAGTAGTCTCCTAAGTTAAGCCAAAACAGACCGCGACCAGACCTGTAATGGGGTTTAATGCCTCGATATAAGGCGGTGTAACAGTGTTTGCTGACCAGCGAAACGCTAGTCGAACATGGCACTGATAGATTCTTCATTGCTGATACGGCGAACAGATTCACCCAGTAGTTTGGCCAGTTGCAGTGTGCGGATCTTCTTACACTTTTTGGCCTCGTCACTCAGCGGGATACTGTTGGCGACAACCAACTCATCCAACTGTGACTTATTAATATTTTCAATAGCGCCACCAGAGAGTACGGCGTGGGTGGCGTAGGCCACTACCTTAGTAGCACCATTCTTCTTCAGTGCTTCGGCGGCTTTGCACAATGTGCCTGCGGTATCGACGATATCATCGACCAGAACACAGGTGCGGCCTTCAACTTCACCGATCAGATTCATCACTTCGCTCTGATTAGAAGTAGGGCGACGCTTATCGATAATTGCCAGATCACAACCAAGCTGTTTAGCTACGGCTCGTGCCCTGACTACACCGCCCACATCTGGTGATACCACCTGCAAGTTTTTGTAGTTTTGACGCTCGATGTCACCGAGTAAGACCGGTGCGCCATAGACGTTATCAACTGTACAGTTGAAGAAGCCTTGAATTTGTTCTGCGTGGAGGTCGACGGTCAGTACCCGATCAACACCAGCATTAGACAGCATATCGGCAACCACTTTGGCGCTGATAGGCACTCTCACAGAGCGTACGCGACGATCTTGACGAGCATAGCCAAAGTAGGGAACAACTGCGGTAATACGTGCGGCAGATGCGCGACGCAGTGCATCGATCATCAATACCAGTTCCATTAGATGTCTGTTGGTCGGTGCACAGGTGGGCTGCACTACAAAGACATCGTGACCGCGAACATTTTCGCGAATCTCGATATTAATCTCGCCGTCTGAAAATAATGATACCAGCGCATCACCGAGCGGAATCCCCAGTGTGCGAGCGATTTCATTTGCCAGTTCCGGGTTTGCGTTCCCGGAGAAGACCATCAATCTTGCCACGTCATTTTCCCTGGTATTCATAATAAAGAAATGGCTGGGGCGGGAGGATTCGAACCTCCGATGCCGGGATCAAAACCCGGTGCCTTAACCACTTGGCCACGCCCCAGTAAAAAGTTTTCCCATTTGCCGATGCAGTGAGGAGATATTCGCTCCTCGCGCTATAAACGCATTCCAGTGTTTTGGAACCCTGTCGAGAGCCTGTTGCGCCTCGGCTTGGTTGTCAAAGCAGCTAAATACGCTAGCACCAGTCCCTGTCATCAGTGGGTTGCTGTAATCTTGAAGCCATTCCAGTGCCTGTTTCACTGCTGGATAGAGCTTTTCAACCACAGATTGGCAGTCATTCCTGTACTGCTCCCCTGAGAGGGCGCGTATTTTGATCGGTGGCGAGTTCCTTGTCAATTGAGGATGTGAAAAAATTTCACCTGTAGACACCTGACATTTAGGGGTAATCACCAAATACCATTGCTCGGGTAACTGCATGGGGGTTAAAAGCTCACCAATTCCCTCGGCAAAGGCGCTGTTGCCATGCACAAAAACAGGTACATCTGCACCCAGCTCGCAGCCGATTTCGGCCAGCTCATGCAGCGATAGGCCGCATTCCCAAAGGCTATTAAGGCCAACCAGTACTGTGGCAGCATTACTGCTGCCGCCGCCAAGTCCGGCGCCCATAGGCAGCACCTTTTCCAGAACAATATCGCAGCCCTTGGTACAGGCTGTTTTTTGCTGTAACAGGCGCGCGGCGCGAACAATCAAATTATCTTCAGCTAAAACACCAGAAATTTGCGGACTCAGGCGGATTTCGCCATTTTTATTGGCGGTGAAGGTCAGGCTATCGCCAAAATCCAGCAGTTGAAAGAGCGTCTGCAGATCATGGTAGCCGTTATCTCGACGACCGGTGATATGCAAAAACAGATTTAGCTTAGCCGGTGAGGGCAGTGTGACTGAAGGCATGGTTTTTAGACCGCTGACTATTTTTCTGGAAAGCTCCAGCGAGATATTACCAGCTTAAAGGAGTGGTCCCCAAGTTGACCGACAATTTTTCCTGGCAGATTGCCATCTGAGGTGAAACTGTAGCGAGAAAATGCCAGTTGCCAGCCAGCCTGATTAAAACCCATGGCTGCTCCATCGGCGCCAGTGATTAAATCAGTTGCGGCATCTTTGCTGGGTGAGGGCAGTCCTCGCGCCCACCAGCTCAGGGCATCCACTGGAATTGGCAAGCCGGTCAGTCGCAGTGCCAGCTGTTGTGGCAGATCAGTATCAGCCTGATTACCTCTGTACAGAGAGGCTATTCTGTTATTACCGCGAATAATGGCGCTGCCTGCACCAAAGGGGCCGCTTAGAGAAAGTTGGTACTGTTGCTGGTTTTGCGACCAGTTAAGATTGGCGCTGCCGCCCTGACCCGCCGATTTGTAGCCCAACTTGCCATCGACTTGCCACTGATTCAGCGATGTTATCCGGGCGCTGTGCTGTTGCCAGCTAACGCCGCTGGAGGTGATTGTGGGTTGCGAGCTACAGCCACTGACAACCAGCAGCATAACAGCCAGTTTGGATAGGGTTTTGGTCATAATTGAGATTCTCCGTTCTCAGGCTGAGCGGGGCTTAGCTCAGCACCCAGACGCTGCATAGTAGTCACAATGGTGCTGTGCCGTGGAGCCTGCTGCAGGCCCTTGGTCCAGGTTGCGATGGCGCTGTCTCTATCACCCAATGCCCATTGAACTTCACCCAGATGCGCGGCGATTTCAGGGTCCGGCATAATACCGATTGCCTTGGTTAGATGTGCCAGCGCCTGTTCTAACTCGCCCATCTTAAATAACACCCAACCCATACTATCTATGGTAGCTGGATCACCCGGGTTGAGCAGATAGGCGCGTTTAATCAGCGCATAGGCCTCTTCGTGGCGATCAGTGTGCAGAATCATGGTGTAACCCAGCGCGTTAAGTGCAGTGGCATTATTCTCATTCTGCTCAATCAGAGTGCGCAGATCCTGCTCTGCCATGGCAAAGTTATCTTGCTGCTCGGCAACCATTGATCGGGCATAGAGGAGTTGGGCATCGTTGGGAAATGCATCCAGTCCGTCGGTGAGAATAGACAGTGCCTGATCTGGTTGATTGGCACTGATCAGCAGATTGGACTCAATCTGAAACAGGCCCACCGACTGCTCCGGTTGCTCAATGCGCAGGCGTTGCAAATACTGACGAGCGGATGTCAGGTTGTTATGTTGAGCGAGAAGTACAGTTACTCTTGAAGCCGCGGCCAGATAGTTGCGGCCAAAGCGCACCTGACGGTAATGTCCCAGCGCCTTGGCTATATCGTCGCGACGATCGGCGATGCCACCGAGGTGATAATGGGCATCGGCACTCAGGCTGGGTTTGCGGGCAGCCTGAGCTAACAGTTCAGCGGCTTGCTGCTCCTGGCCCTGATTGAGTTGCAGCAGGGCAAGCAGGAAATTAATGTCCTGATCATTGGGAGTTTGCTTGTGCAGCGCTTTAAATTGCACGATCGCCTGATTGCGGTCAGTAATAGTCAAAAAACGCGCGTATTGCAGACGCAACTTTCTATCATCGGGCTTGCGGGTCAATGTATCCTCAATCAGCAACACCGCTTCATCAATTCTATCTAGCTGCTGTAATAACTGCGCCAACAGCAGTAAGCCGCGCTGATTATCTGGTGCAGCTTTTAGAAACGCCTTGGCTACTTGTTCGGCGCGGTCGAGCTGCGCGTTGTCTCTATGCAAAATAGCGGTGGCTAATAAGATGGTCGGCTGTTTTTCCTGAGGCAGATCAAGCTGCTGATAGGCAGAGATCAGTTCGACGATTTGAGCCCTTTTTTCTTGCTCAGTGACCGCTGTAGATGTCGGTCCTTGAAAAATAGATGTCACTGCTAAAAAGGCTTCGAGGTCATCATTGCGCTGATATAACCAGCTGGCATGGGATAGCGCATTTATGGCATCGCCCTGCATTGCATAGGCCTGCAGTGCGGCACTGTGCGATTGTGGATTATTGGGCTCCACATCAACCCACAGTAGAGCCATTTCTGTGCTGGCTTGGTTGTCGCGCAAATGGCTGGCAACACGGCTGGCCATCTGAATAATAGCCGCATCTCGGGTTTGACGAGCCTGGTCCATGTATCTGGGCAGAGCGATATCAAACTGACTGCGAGTAAGGGCTACATCGCCAACCAGTAGATCGTAGAGAGTATCGATGGCAAAGGGCGTTGCCGGAAGCTCTGGTGCCTGGGTTACCTCGGGCTGGGTTTTAGGGCTATCTTGCTGAGCATTCTGGGGCGCGCTGGCACAGGCAGCCACTAAAAGACATAGGGTGGTAACAGCGCCGAGATGTAGTTTTTTCATAGATTCATTTTCAAGTATGTCGAAAGTTAAGACAACTACTATGGATAAAGTTTAGCTGTGCAGGCCGCTTTAACCAAAATCATTTTTCCACGATGCACATTCGCGAGCCAGACTCGTGTAAAATCGCCGCCTAAACCATATAGGTAGTTTTTAGGCGCTATGGGCATTCTGGCATTTGGCATTAATCACAAATCGGCTTCGGTAGATCTCCGTGGGCGGATTGCCTTTGCGCCGGAAATAGTGGTTGAGTCGCTGCAGACCGCGTTGGCCACCATCGATGCCGCTGAAATTGCTCTGCTGTCTACCTGCAATCGCACTGAAATTTATTTGCACGGCGAGGTCAGTGATGAACAGCTATTGGCTTGGCTGGCAGAGATCAAAGGGCTTGAGCTCGAAGAACTGCAATCGTGCTACTACTGCCATCGCGACGAACAGGCGATCCGCCATATGATGCGGGTGGCCAGTGGTCTGGACTCATTAGTGTTGGGAGAGCCGCAAATTTTTGGCCAGATCAAGTCCGCCTACTCGGTGGGGCGTGAGGCCGACACTGTATCGACCTATCTCAATCAGGCTTTTCAGCAGGCATTTTCCGCGGCCAAGCGCGTGCGCTCTGAGACCGCTATTGGTCAAAATCCAGTGTCTGTGGCCTATGCCTCGGTAAGTTTGGCAGAGCAAATTTTTGCTGATCTCAACAGTGCCCATGCAATGTTAATTGGTGCGGGTGAAACCATTGAGTTGGTGGCGCGGCACTTACAGGAAAAAAACATTGGTCAGATCACTGTGGCCAATCGAACATTGACGCGGGCTCAGGAGCTGGCGGCAGACTTTTCCGCTGAGGCTATTTTGCTATCTGATATACCCGAGTATTTGCACCGAGCCGATATTGTGATCTCATCAACCGCCAGCCAGCTGCCCATACTGGGCAAAGGTGCGGTTGAGTCAGCGCTTAAACAGCGCAAATCCAAACCGATGTTTATGGTGGACATTGCAGTGCCAAGAGATATTGAGCCGCAGGTTGAAGAGCTCGCCGATGTCTATCTTTATACCGTGGACGATCTGGAAGAGGTTATTCAAGACAATATTCGTGCCCGCCAAACTGCAGCAGACCTGGGGCAGGATATTATTGATCAAGAGGTTGAATCCTGGTCCAAACAGCAGCGCGCACTAGCCGCTGTAGATACTATTAAAGCCTTTCGCGATAGCGTGGAAAGTATTCGTGATGGTGAGGTGGAAAAGGCGCTAAGTGCTTTGGAGCGAGGTCAGAACTCGGCTGAGGTTATTGCTGCGCTGGCGCGCAATCTCACCAATAAACTGTTGCACAAACCCACCACAAAACTAAAGCAGGCTAGCGAGGAGGGTCGAGATGATACGATTCATGTCGCCCACGAGCTGTTTGATTTAAATAAAAAGTAACCAAGGTTCTGCATGAAAGCATCAATACTGGCCAAGCTGGATCACCTCGCCGAACGCTATGAAGAAGTCGGCGCGCTGTTGAGTGACCCGGATATTATCGGTGACCAAAATAAATTTAGAGAACTGTCTAAAGAGTATGCCGAGCTGGAGCCTGTGGTTATCTGCTACAAGCGTTACAGGGAAGCGGTCGATAATATTGAAGAGGCGAAACTGCTGCTAAAAGACTCTGATGCAGATATGCGCGCCATGGCGCAGGACGAGGTGAAGGAAGGAGAGGCGCAGCAGGATGGCTTGGAGATGGATCTGCAAAAGTTATTGCTGCCCAAAGATCCCAATGATGACAAAAATGTGTTTTTAGAAATTCGTGCCGGTACCGGCGGTGATGAGGCGGCCATTTTCTCTGGGGATCTGTTTCGCATGTACAGCAAATTTGCTGAAACTCAGCGCTGGAAAATAGAGGTGATCAGTGAAAATCGTGGTGACCACGGTGGCTTTAAAGAAATAATTGCACGTATTGTCGGATCGGGGGTGTATTCAAAACTCAAGTTTGAATCCGGTGCCCATCGTGTGCAACGGGTGCCTGAGACCGAGTCTCAGGGCCGAGTTCATACCTCCGCTTGCACGGTCGCCATTATGGCCGAAGCAGACGAGAAAGATGCTATCGAGATTAATAAAGGCGATCTGCGTGTCGATACCTTTCGCGCCTCGGGCTCTGGTGGTCAGCATGTCAACAAAACCGATTCTGCTATTCGTCTGACGCATCTGCCGACAGGGTTGGTGGTGGAATGTCAAGACGAGCGCTCACAGCACAAGAATCGCGCCAAAGCTATGGCCGTGTTGCAGGCGCGTCTGACATCGGCGCAGGATGAAGCCGTCGCCAAAGAGCAGTCGGATCAGCGCAAAAGTCTGGTGGGCAGTGGTGATCGCTCGGAGCGTATTCGCACCTATAACTTTCCTCAGGGTCGGGTCACAGACCATCGTATTAACCTCACCCTGTATAAGTTGGCCGAGGTGATGGAGGGCTCATTGACCGATGTGGTTCAGCCTCTGGTCAATGAATTCCAGGCCGAGCAGCTCGCTACCCTGGCAGACTAAACCTGTGACTATCTCTGAGTTGCTGCAGCGCAGTGCCGAGCTCACCGCTAGCGATAGTGCTGTGCTGGATACTGAACTGCTGTTATCCCATGCTCTAAATGTCAGTCCCACCTATTTAAAAACCTGGCCAGATCGGCAGCCGGATTCTGATTGTGTGACTACTTTTGCGGCACTTTTTCAGCGCCGTCTCAGAGGTGAACCGATCGCCTATATTTTGGGTTATCAGGGTTTTTGGAGTCTGGATCTAAAAGTTTCACAACATACCCTAATCCCGCGCCCGGAAACTGAGTTACTGGTCGAGACCGCACTTGAGTTGCAGCTACCGCAGCAAAGCTCGGTGCTGGACCTGGGCACAGGCACAGGCGCCATTGCACTGGCATTGGCCAGTGAACGCAGTGACTGGAAAGTTACCGCCCTGGATTTCCAAGCTCAGGCGGTGGCGCTGGCTGAGGAGAATAGAGCAGCCCATCAGCTGCATAATGTGCAGATATTGCACAGTGATTGGTTCGCCGCAATACCGGCTATCAAATTTGATTTGATCCTGAGCAACCCGCCCTATATAGAAAATAATGACCCTCATCTTTCCGAGGGCGATGTGCGATTTGAACCTGCCTCAGCACTGGTTTCTGGTGCCGAGGGGCTGAATGATCTAATCCATGTAATTGGCCACAGCGCAGCGTTTTTGCAGCCCAGTGGTTGGCTGTTGGTTGAACATGGCTGCGATCAGGGCTCTCGGGTCAGAGCACTATTTGCCGAGGCTGGCTTTTCTGCTGTTGAGACCCGCTGTGACTACAATCAGATGGATCGTATTACATTGGGTCAGCTGCGCCCTTGTTAGATTTACTCAGCGTATGGATGGCATTTTTCGAGACTATATTCCATCGGTACAGCATCATCATACTAGCTAGACAGGCAGCTATAACGAGCCCCGTCCAAAATCCATAGACCCCTGTGGGCTCGCCCCAAAAATCGGTCAGTGCCAGGCTGTAGGCAATCGGGAAAGCAATCACCCAAAAGGCTATTATCTGGATGATCAGCGGCACTCTGGCATCTTTATAGCCGCGCAGTGCACCACTGGTCGCCATCTGCATGCTGTCGAAGCAACCCAGTGCCGCCGAGAAAAAGAATAGGCTGGCGGCAATCACCTGCACCTCGGGCTCAGTGCTAAACATTTCGGCAAAGTCATGACGTAGCAAAATCTTTATGCTGCCCAGAATCAGAGCCAATACAAAGACTAATTTAAACCCGGTTAGGCAGATCTGTCTTGCATCCAGCGGATCTCCGCGACCCATGGCATGAGATACCTTAATGGTTAATGCCTGGCCCAGACCCAGGGGGATCATGTAGGCGAGGGAATCCAGATTATTGGTGATGGCATGGGCACCCAACACGTTCGCGCCCAGATGGGCGATCATCATCGGAATAATGGCAAAGAAGCCCACTTCTGCGGCGATCATCAGGGCGATAGGAATACCCAGACGCAATATGCCGGCAATGGCCGTGGCGCTGGGTGCAGCGAATTGTTGGTACAGTTGCAGGCGCTTCATGTTGCTGGCGTAGCGCCCATAGGCAGCCATGGCGACAAGCAAAAAAGCCATAACCACGGTGGTTGCCCAGGCTGCACCAATACCGCCCATCGCCGGAAAACCGAGCTTACCGAATACCAAAATATAATCGAGAATAGCATTGAGAAAGAACGCGATGGCATTGAATATCATCACCGGCCTGATATCGCCGACCCCTTCAAAGGAGCTGCGAAAGGCAAAAAATGCGGGGAACATAGCGCCGGTGATTAAATAGGGCAGCAGATATCCTCGAGCGATACGGTAGACCTCAGAGGAGATATCCAAACTGCCCAAGAGCCGGACACCAAGAAGAATGGCGCAGCACACAGCAATACTCATTGGCAGCGAGAGCCACAGCCCCTGTTGAAATTGAAAGCGCACCTTATCCGGTTGGCCGGCGCCCCAAAAGTTGCCAATAATGGGACTGTTGCCAATCATAATGCCGATAACCAACAGGCTTATCATGGCCCAGATGCTGCCGCCCAATTGCAGTGCTGCCAAGGTGTCTGCGCTGACCTGCCCAGCCATATAAATATCAGTCACAGTCATGCCGACCACAGCCAGCTGGCCCAGCATCAGGGGCCCGGCTAAGCGCAACAGGTCCGTCGCGTTTTGCACAAACGTTGGTTTTTTGTGAGTCTGGGAAGTCATTAGATTACTTTATTTTGGCTTGCCATCATTCTCGTCCAATGTCTGTGGCAAAGAAAGCTAAATTTCATCGGCGCCGCAGGTTTCTCTGACTGAGGAATTTTTTCACGCCAGGGTGCTCTAACTCGCAGACATTGTGAAACCATATCTAGGGAGTAGTTATTATGCAGGGACTTGTCAGCGTCTATAGTTTATTGGTTGAAAAATTAAAATCCATTGATTGGTTGGGGCCACTGGCGTTTCGACTGTATCTGGCGCCTGTTTTTATCGGTGTCGGGGCGCATAAATTTGCTAATTTCGAAGATATGGTGGCCTGGTTCGGCAACCCCTACTGGGGCTTGGGCCTGCCGATGCCGACACTGATGGTGTTTCTCGCCGCCAGTGCTGAGTTGTTGGGAGGTATTGCGCTGCTGTTGGGTGTAGCCACTAGGCTCTCCGCTATACCACTAATTATCACCATGCTGGTTGCCATGGTCACCAGTCATTGGGATAACGGTTGGTTTGCGATTGCTCCAGGTGATCCCTCCACCAGCACTGCTGCTGTATTGGCTGCAGTGGGTATTTCGGCAGCGCAGAGAAGTCTGGCAAATAGTGAGGAGGTGGGCGAGCGCATTGGCGCGGCAAAAAGTATTTTGCGCAAACATGGCAATTACAGCTGGCTTACGCAGAAGGGCAATTTCGTCATTCTTAACAATGGTATCGAGTTCGCCGCGACCTATCTGATTATGCTGTTAAGTCTGTTATTCACCGGCGGCGGCCGCTGGGTGAGTCTTGATTACTGGATTGCTAGACGCTTTAATCCATAAACTCGAAAGTCTCTGCCTCTGACGCCAGTTGGGGGCAGTTTATTAATCCAGCGAATAATTAACAATTCTGCTACAATCCGCGCCGAAGGCGGGGTGCCAAATCTTAAAACAGGATCTGGGCTGTCCAGCCAACCACTTGTTAATTACTGCGTAGATATACTTTGACTGAAACTAATTCCCCATCTAATTCGCCATCTGTGGCTGAGCCTGAGCCCATAGCAGCGGGCCCTGAATCCAAGCATTCCAAAACTGATAGCGATGCTGGCAAATCCTCTTCAAATCGTCGCAGCCGCAGTCGAGGTGAACGCAGCTGGGATATCTCGCAATTCAAGGTTGAACCCCAAGAGGGCAAAGTCAGATTTCATGACTTCAATTTGCCAGCGCTGCTGATGCGTGGAATTCAGGATACCGGATTTGAATATTGCACACCGATTCAGGGTGCATCATTGCCGCATACATTGAATGGTCACGATATCGTGGGTAAGGCACAGACAGGCACAGGTAAGACGGCTGCCTTTCTGATTAATATTATCAACGATCTGCTCAATCACCCAGTTGAGGGTGAGCGCTATATGGGCGAGGCTCGAACATTAATTTTGGCTCCAACGCGTGAGCTGGCGATACAGATCGCTGACGACGCCGTCGCTCTTTTGAAACATACCAAACTCAATGTGCACTGTTTAGTGGGTGGTATGGATTACGGTAAGCAGCTGCACAAAATGCAAAAATCTCACTGCGATCTTTTGATTGGTACACCGGGTCGATTATTGGATTTTGCCAATAACCGCGATATCTATCTGGATCAGGTTGAAGTCTTGGTGATTGATGAAGCCGACCGCATGCTGGATATGGGCTTTATTCCTCAGGTACGCCGTCTGGTTAATTTGACGCCAAAGCGTGAAGATCGTCAGACCTTGCTGTTCTCGGCAACCTTTACACCAGAGATTCTGCGCCTTTCAGGTACCTGGACGGATAATCCGGTAACCGTAGAAATTGGTGCCGAGCGCGTGGCGACCGACACCGTGGAGCAAAAAGTTTATATCACCACTGCCAATGAAAAATTTGCCCTTCTACACAATATCTTGATTGGTGAGGGTGTCGACAGTGTGATGATTTTTGCCAATCGTCGCGATATTTGCCGAACGCTGCAGGAAAAGCTTAACAAGAAAGGCTTTAAGGCAGGCTTGCTGTCTGGCGATGTGCCTCAGAACCGACGCATGAAAACCCTCGAATCCTTTAAGAGTGGTGCGACTAAGGTGATGGTGGCAACCGATGTTGCTGGCCGCGGTATTCATGTCGATGGTGTAAGCCATGTGATTAATTACACATTGCCGGAAGAGCCAGAGGACTATGTTCACCGCATTGGTCGCACAGGTCGTGCCGGTAGTACAGGTACATCGATTAGCTTTGCCTGTGAAGACGATGCGTTTTTACTCGAGCCAATCGAGAAGCTATTGGAGACCAAGCTGGCCTGTACCATGCCGGAGGAAAAGCTTCTGCAAGATGTTCCTGCAAAGCCAAAACCTGCGCCGCGCAAGCCCAAAAAACCAGTAGAGCAAGACCAGCCTGCACAATCAAAAGCAGATCAGGTGCCAGAACAAAAAGAGCAGCGGCAAGAGCAAAAACCAGCACCAGCTGCCGAGCAGACTGTTAGCGAAGACTAGACTTTTCGCTAGCAGTTTCTAGCCCATAGGTTCTTATCCACAGCAACGTCCCGCCAATAACTGTCGCTGGCAATAGCAGCAAATTGAACAACGGGATAGCCGACGCCGCCAATGCAGAGAACCCAAACCCCATAGACTGCCACCTCTGCGCCCCTGCACGCTGGCGCAATTCCCTGAAGCCGACCTGCTTGATATCCGCTGGATAATCCAGATACTGCAGACATAGCGACCAAGCTGCCCAGCATCCAGCCACAGCGGGCACGACTAGATTGGCCAGCGGAACAAAGCTAATCAGAAAACACAGCAGGGCTACGGCGATTGATCGAGGAATCAGGTAGGCCATTAGCTGCAGCTGCCGGACAAAGCTGGCCAATGCGATTTTTAACATGGATGCAGTCGCTGCTGGTGTTTGATTGTCACCTGACATCAATATTACTCGCTCTGCTATCAGGCCGTAAAAAGGTGAACCGATCAGATTGGCAATCAGGGTAAAGGTAAAGGCATAAATCACCAGTGCCAGGGCGGCGAATAGTCCCCAGATAATCCATACCAGCCAGTGCAGCCAATCTGGCACCAGACTCATTAAGCTATCTAGCCAACCGCTGAACCATTGCACGGCCAAGCCAGTGACGCTGACGAACAGCAGGATATTGATGACTAAAGGTATTATAACCAGCCAGCGAATCTGACGATGCCAGAGTAATTTAAGGCCCTCAACTATGAGTGCCGGGCTGGAAATAATGGAAGCTTGTCTGTGCATGGTTTTATAACTGTTTGCTCGATCAATTTTTACAAGTCCAAGAATAGCATCTATGCTTTTTAAAACCTGTACTTTTTAATTAAGCGTAGTCTGAGGGAGAGCAGATGGGCAAAGTGGTAAAAATAACTCTGGCATTAATATTGGTTGTCGCTGTCGTTGTGCTGATGAATCTGGGCAGCGGGCTTAAAACATTGATTGAAACTCTCGGCCCGGAGATGACTCAGGCGCAGGTCAGTTTGCGCGAAGCAGAAATCTCATTGATATCAGGCGAGGGCAGCCTCAAAGATTTGGTTATTGGCAATCCTGACGGCTTTGATACCGAGCATGCTTTTTCCCTGGGTGAGATCAGTTTTAAATTGGATGCGGAATCTCTGAGTAGTGACACCATTGTTGTCGAGTCGCTGCGTATTCTGGCTCCGCACATTATTATGGAGTCGGGCCGCGGCGGCAGTAATCTGGACAGGCTTCAGCAAAACATCCAACGCTATCTGGGGTCCAGTGACAGTGCGCCGGCGTCTGATGAAGGTGCCAGCAAAAATATTATCATTAGAGATCTACTGATTAGCGACGCTGTGCTCGAATATGGCCTGTTGGGATCGACTGCGGTGGAGCTGCCATTGCCGGAGTTGCAGCTGAGCAATATTGGCGAGCCGGGGCAGGGAGTTTCCATCGCCGAGGCCAGTGCCAAAATAATTGCCGAGATTTCTGCGAGTGCGACCAGGACGGCCCTTCAATCTGGAGCTTCAAAAGATGTGGGCAGTAAGTTGGAAGATCAGATCAAAGATAGGGCTGGTGAGCTAAAAGGCCTATTTAAAGGGCTGAGAAAATAGCGGTTACAAGAGGCTGTCTATTTGTGACGCATAATGCGCTGCTTCTGGCGGTCCCAGTCCCGCGCCTTGTCATCTTGGCGCTTGTCGTAGGTCGCCTTGCCTTTGGCCAGGGCAATTTCGCACTTGATAAGATGGCCTTTCCAGTACAGGGCGGTGCACACGCAGGTGTGACCTTTTTGATTGACCCCTTCCTCTAGCTTCTGCAGTTCGCGGTGATTGAGCAGTAACTTTCTGGTTCTTGTCGAGTCGGTTACATAATGGGTCGAGGCCGATGGCAGTGGTGTGATATTGGTGCCAATCAAAAAGGCTTCACCATTTTTTAAAAAGACATAGGTATCGGTCAGGTTAATACGACCTTCTCGCAGGCTTTTTACTTCCCAACCCATTAATGAGAGTCCAGCCTCGAACTTCTCTTCGAGAAAATAATCGCGCTTCACCTTTTTATTTAAGGCGATGGTGGTGGACTGCTGTTTTGGCTTCTTTTTACTCATAGGCCGCGATTATACGTTGGCCGCCGCGATTGTCATGAAATATTAACAAGCTTAATTGAGTGCTGTATTCGTCAGGGGTTATGGGTACAATTTGAGCCATAAAAAATGGAGATAAATTGTGGCGTTACAACAAAAAGGCATGCATGGAACCTGGGCCAGTCGCTGGACCTTTATTATGGCCGCTACTGGCTCTGCTGTTGGTCTGGGCAATATGTGGAAGTTTCCCTATGTGGCTGGCAGCAATGGCGGTGGGGCCTTTGTGCTAGTGTATCTGGGCTGCATTCTGCTGATTGGTGTGCCGGTGATGATGGCTGAGGTATTGATTGGCCGCCAGGGTCGCCAGAGCCCGATAAATGCCATGCGAGATGCGGTGCATGAAAGCGGTGCTAATTCCCGCTGGCGTCATGTTGGCTGGGTGGGTGTTGCCGCCGGCATGTTAATTCTGTCATTTTACGCGGTGATTGCCGGTTGGGCGCTGGCCTATATTTTTGAGGCCGCCTCTGGTGAGCTGACCGGTATCAACGGCGATACGGCGGGCAATATATTTGGCGCCCTGCTGGCAGACCCCAGCCGTCTTATTTTCTGGCAGTCAATATTTATGCTGCTCTGTGTTGGTGTAGTGGTGGGTGGGGTTAAAAAAGGTCTGGGTGTGGCGGTCGAAATTCTTATGCCACTACTGTTTGTTATGTTGCTGCTTCTGCTCGGTTTTAGTTACTTTCAGGGTAATTTCTCGGCGGCCTGGAATTTTCTATTTAACTTCAATCTGGAATTGCTGACCTGGCGTGGTGTTCTGGAAGCAATGGGTCAGGCCTTTTTTACCCTGAGTATTGGTATGGGTGCAATTATGGCCTATGGCGCCTATATGCCGCAGAAGGCCAATATAGGTAGAACCGTATTGATCGTGGCATTTTTTGACAGTCTGGTGGCGATTGTCTCTGGCCTAATTATTTTCTCGATTGTTTTTGCGACTCAAGGCATTGAGCCCAGTGCGGGTCCCGGGCTTATGTTTATCAGTCTGCCGGTTGCATTCGGCGGTATGCCCGGCGGCTTATTGATCGGCGCCGCGTTCTTTGTCTTGGTCTCTATCGCCGCGTGGAGCTCAGCAATTTCCCTATTGGAGCCCTGTGTTGCCTGGCTGATAGAGGCTAAGAATATGGGCCGCGTACAGGCTAATTTGTTGCTGGCAGGAATGGCCTGGGTGCTGGGGCTGGGGTCGGTTCTGTCATTTAATGTCTGGTCGGATATAAAGTTGGCTGGGTTTACTTTCTTCGACTTCCTTGATTTCTTGACAGCCAATATTATGCTGCCACTCTCAGGCCTGCTGATCGCGCTGTTTGTGGGTTATGTGATGAAGCGAGAGTTGGTCGATTTTGAAATGCAGGGCACAGCGCCAATAGTGATGAAGCTATGGCAAGTGACTCTGCGTTATATTGCGCCTGCGGCTATTAGTGCGGTGTTTGCCATGGGCATTTACGATAAATTTTTCTCTTAGGATTTAGTTTGACGACTATCAAACGCTCAGCGCTGGTAATGCACTCGGCTACGGCAATGTACTCATTGGTCAATGATGTTGCCAGCTATCCGCAATTTATGGATGGTTGCCATGGGGTCGAAGTGTTTGAGCACAGTGATAGCACAATGTTGGCGCGTCTCGATCTCAAAAAGGCAGGTGTGCAGATCAGCTTAATGACGAGAAATAATTTGTCTGGTCCCACCACTGCGGGGCCGAGCAATATAGAGATGAGGTTAGAAGATGGTCCTTTTAAGACTTTTTTCGGGTTGTGGACATTTACGCCATTAACTGATGAGGCCTCAAAGGTAGCGTTGGATTTGGAATTTGAGTTTAAAAATAGAGGTCTGGGTATGGCGGCGTCCAATCTGTTTTCGGGAGTTGCGAATAACCTGGTTGATTCCCTGTGTCAGCGCGCGGATAAGGTTTTTTTGGAGGGTCATGATGACCGATAGCAGTATGATTACTGTGGAGGTGGCCTATGCGTTACCTGAAAAGCAGGCATTATTAACGCTGTCTGTGCCTGCAGGTACGACGGCACTAGAGGCTGTTGAACAGTCTGGCATTTTGATAAGTTTCCCGCAGATAGACGTAAATAGCGACAAAATGGGGGTCTTTTCTCAGGTGTTAGGCACAAAGGGGCTGGACGAGCCAGCCTCTTACAGGCTGCGTGAGAGAGATCGTATCGAGATCTATCGGCCGCTTATTGCCGATCCCAAGGAAGTGAGGCGTCGTCGCGCTGAAGAGGCGAAGGCAAAAAAATAAGAATAGGGAAAACCTCAGTATAAAAAAAGCAGGCTCTGGCCTGCTTTTTTTATGTTTTAGTATTTTTCGGCTGCTGCAGCTGTTAGCGCTCTTCAGGAACCGCTGAGCTGGGCAGGTAGTCGCCGGTCATGCGTTCAAGTTTATCCTGCTCATCGAAGTAGATGGTCACATTCTCTTCAGTTTTTACGCCGGTGGCTGATAAGCGGCTAAAGAAGTAATCCCAGCGCTGCTGATCGAAAGTATCTATGACCAATGGCGTGCCTAAAACAAATTGAACCTGTGACTTGGTCATGCCGGGACGCAGCTTATCAATCATCTCTTGATCAACAATGTTACCCTGCTGGATATTAACTTTGTGCACGCTGGGAAACTTTACCCAACTGCAGCCAGTAGTAAGTAGAATGAAACTGAACAGTAAGGTAGTAACAATTCGCATTGATGGGCTTCCAGTTAGTTGCGCGAATGGGGATAATACCTAAAGCCCATCCTATAGAGAAGAGGTAACTATGACTCCAGAAGATCAGGAGCTTAAAAAAGTAGGCCTAAAGGTCACATTGCCCAGAATCAAAATTTTGCAGATTCTAGAAAACTGCGACGATCGGCATATGACCGCCGAGGATATCTACCAGTCTCTGCGAGATGCGGAGGAGGATGTGGGTATAGCAACTGTCTACAGGGTACTGACTCAGTTTGAAACTGCAGGCCTTATTGAGCGACATAATTTTGATAATGGCCCAGCCGTCTACGAACTTGATCGCGGTGAGCACCACGATCATATGGTATGCACGGAGACCGGCGCTGTTATTGAATTTCATGATGCCGAAATTGAAAAAATCCAAGAGCGCATCGCCAGCCAAAATGGCTTTCAACTAGTGGGTCACAGCCTGGTTTTATATGTGAAGCCCAAAGACTAGATTGCGGTCTACTCCCCCTTTAATAAAAAGAACAACCTGCCATGATTTCACTGCAGCAACTCGAAGACTTTTTTAACGCCTGGGCCGATATGATGTGGAGTACTCCGCTGGTAATTTTGCTGGTCGGTGGCGGTGTTTTCTTTATGTTCTACTCACGTTTGCAGCCCTATCGCTATTTCGGTCATGGCGTTGATTTGTTGCGCGGTAAGTTCAGCGACCCCAATGACCCGGGGCACATTCCGCATTCTCAGGCTTTGGCGACGGCACTTTCTGGCACCATAGGTCTAGGCAATATTGCCGGGGTGGCAATTGCCATCAGTATTGGCGGCCCGGGTGCGGTGTTCTGGATGTGGGTCACAGCGATTGTCGGTGTGGCCACCAAGTTTTATACCGCCTCTCTTGCCGTTATGTATCGTGGCAAAGACGCCGAGGGCACAGTTCATGGTGGTCCTATGTATGTGATTACTCAGGGGATGGGACAGCGCTGGTATCCACTGGCGGCGCTTTTTGCAGCGGCCTGTCTAATTGGTGCGCTGCCCCTTTTTCAGGCTAATCAGTTTATTCAGCTGCTTCGCGATGTGGTGGCTATTCCCGCCGGCTGGGCTACCAGTGAACAGCATTTCACCTTTGATCTGGTTGCCAGCTCAATAGTGGCGACATTGGTGGCCATGGTTGTGGCTGGCAGAATTCAGAGTATCGGGCGCCTGACGGTGCGTTTGGTGCCGACCATGGTGATCATGTATCTATTGATGACAGTGACGGTATTGTATAGCTATGCCGCTGATATTCCCGCCATGCTGTGGTTAATTGTGAGCGATGCCTTTACCGGTGAGGCTGCCGCTGGTGGCTCTATTGGTGCGGTGATTCTAATTGGTGTGCGCCGTGGTGCGTTTAGTAATGAAGCCGGCATAGGTACTGAGTCTCTGGCTCATGGTGCGGCTAAAACAGCGCAGCCTATTCGCGAGGGTGTTGTGGCCATGATCGGGCCGGTCATCGATACCTTGGTGGTCTGTACCTGCACCGCATTAATTATTTTGCTGACCGGTGTCTGGCAAACTGAAGCCGGTCTTCAGGGCGTCACTATGACTGCCCGCGCGATCGAGCAGGTATTCCCAAATACCGGCATCTACTTACTTTTGATTATGGTTGGTATGCTGAGTTTTAGCACCATGGTTACCATGTGGTTCTATGGCGTTAAATGTATGGGATTCTTGTTCGGTGTGAAACGGCAATACTATTATTCACCGATCTATCTGGGCCTATTGGTGGTTGGTGCAGTGGTGTCTCTGGATATTGTTAATGGTTTAATTCTGGCGTCCTACGCGACTATGGCGATTCCGACTATGATTTCAGCGCTGTATTTGGCGCCTCAGGTAAACAAGGCTGCCAAGGCTTACTTTACTGCGCTGAAGAACCAGTAGTGCAACTCGATATGCCAGTCCGGGCTGGCATATCAAGACTCCGCGGCTAGAGCAGTTTTTCAATATCTGCGGCGATGGCCTCAGGTTTACTGATACTGCCAAAGCGCTTAACTACCTGGCCGTCTCGGCCGACTAAAAACTTGGTGAAATTCCATTTGATACCGTCGGTGATCAGGCCGCCAGCCTGTTCGGTCAGGTAGCTGTAAAGTGGGTGCCGGTTGGCACCATTAACATCAATTTTTCCCATCACGGGAAAGCTCAAACCATAGTTGATCTGGCAAAATTCCTGCACCTCAGCATTGCTGCCAGGCTCCTGCTTGCCAAACTGATTACAGGGCATGGCAATAACCACCAGACCGCGCTCATGGTACTGATCATAGAGCGCCTGCAGACCCTCGTACTGAGGTGTAAAGCCACATTTACTGGCGGTATTAACAATCAGCAACACCTTGCCATTGTAGTCTTGCAGGGCTTTTTCATCGCCGCTGCTGGTAGGTACGCTAAAGTCATATATGGATGTAGCCATGGTCAATCTCTTTTTTAGTCTTATTTGAATGGGTTATTTAAAGCAGTGCTCCGCGGCCGGAAAGCTGCCGTCGCGCACTGCAGTGCCAAAGGCGGTAATAGCATCCTGAACACTGGAGGACGATTCAAGAAAATTGCGTGAGAAGCGGGGCAGGCGCTGGGAGATCCCTAACATATCATGTAGCACCAGGACTTGAGCGTCGGTGTCTGGGCCGGCGCCAATGCCTATCACTGGTATTGTCAGTGCTTGAGATAGCTGGCGGCCGAGAGACGAGGGCACGCATTCTACAACAATTAAGTCGGCACCTGCCTCTTCAAGTACTCTGGCTTCAGCAATCATATTTGCTGCTGCCTCTTCCTCTTTACCCTGTACTTTGTAGCCGCCAAGCTTGTGCACTGACTGTGGGGTCAGGCCAACATGGCCACAGACGGGAATGCCGCGCTCGGTGAGCATATAAATGCTGTCGGCAAGCCATTCACCACCTTCTAATTTAACCATTTGCGCACCGGCCTGCATCAGTGTGGCGGCATTATCCAGCGCCTGAGCCTCAGTGGCGTAGGACATAAAAGGCATATCTGTCATTAGCAATGTGCGGCTGTTGCCACGCTTTACTGCGGCGGTGTGATAGGCCATTTCGTCAACAGTGACTGGAATGGTGCTGTCGCGACCCTGAATCACATTGCCCAGTGAGTCACCGACCAATGTCACCTCAATGGCGGCGGTCTCAATCATCCTTGAAAAGGTATAGTCGTAGGCGGTGATTACGGCAAACTTGTCGCCGGCCGCTTTCATCGCAATTAAACTGCTAATGGTGGTGGTTTTCATTGTGGAGATTAAGCCTCAATAAGTCTCTGAGTCGGCCACGTTACTGGGTTTCACCGATTATGACAAGCGATCAACCCGCAGCCGCTCGAGCTATCGGGTGAGGATTGTAGTAATGGCGGCCAGATTTTGTCTGCAGGATGTATCTCACCAGATTATTGTAATCGAGATCACCTTCGGCCAGATTAATTTCTGCGGTGTTAACGATCAGTAACGGCGTATCGTCATAATGGTAAAAGAACTGGGTATAGGCATCGTTTAACTGTTGGAGGTAGGACTGCTCAATAGGTCTCTCTATTGCTGTGCCGCGGCGCTGTACACGGTCATAGAGGGTTTCGGTCGGGGCCTGCAGATAGATAACCAAATCTGGTTTGGGTAGGTCGGTAATAATATTGTCGTAGACATTTTGATAGAGACGATACTCATCGTCATCCAGAGTTACCTGAGCAAATAGCGGGTCTTTGTCGATTAAAAAATCCGATATGCGAACCTGCTGAAAAATATCGCCCTGGCGCAGGTCCTGAAGTTTGCGCATGCGCTGAAACAAGAAATACAGCTGAGTTGGCAGTGCATTGGCACGGCGGTCCTGATAAAAGCGTTCTAAGAAAGGGTTTTCGTCAGCTTCTTCTAGCAGTGTTTCATAGTTAAATGTTTGCGCCAGGCGCTTGGCTAATGTGGTTTTGCCAATTCCTATTGGGCCTTCTATAGCAATGTAACTAGGAATGGTAGACGCAGATAGATCAAACGTTAAATCACTGATACTACTCTGTTCCACATTGCTCTCCACTTGTGTTGACCGTTACCGAACCTATAATTTTACGATACCTTGGTCCGAGCAGTTTGCCAATAGGTTGAGGATACTTTCACCGCTGGGAAGCTCAATACTGGCGTCTAAATCACGCAGAGGCGCGAGCACAAATGCGCGTTCATGCATTCTTGGGTGAGGCACATTGAGTCGTTCACTGTCGATTACCTGATTGTTGTAGAGCAAAATATCCAGATCGAGGGTTCTGGCTCCCCAGCGAATGGTGCGCACGCGACCCTGCTGATGCTCTATCTGCTGCAGGGCGTCGAGGAGGTCCAGCGGTGATAATGCGGTGCTAAGGCGGGCTGCAGCATTGATATAGTCAGGCTGATTTCCAGGCCCTATGGCTTTGGTTTGGTAGCGCGATGAGACAGCTATCAGACTGATAGCTGGATGTTGGGAAATACTCTCTATTGCTCGATCCAGCTGGGTTTCGGGACTGTCGCCACGGTCTTCAAGATTACTGCCCAGCCCAATATATACCTCAGCCATTGGTTGACTACTCAGCGGCGGGTTTAGGTTTGCGCCGATTGCGTCGCTTGCGATTTTTACCGGGATCACCCACAGAGCGAGCCATATGCTCTCTCTGTTCGTCGCTGGCATCCTGATAGGCAGTCCACCAGTCGCCGAGGCCGCTCAGTTCCTCACCGGCCTGCTCTCGCAGTAGCACAAAGTCATAGGCCGCTCGAAAGCGCGGATGTTCAATAAGCCGCTTGGCGCGATGCCCGCCTCGGCGTGGCAGTAGCAGTTGTAAATCCCAGATCTCACGCATTGGCATGGTAAAGCGCCGGGGAATTGCGGTGATAGATATCTGTCGGGCGATCACCTCGCCTGAGGCTTTGCTCAAAGCATAGGAGGGTGAATTGCCGCGATCGCGATAATGCGCAGCAAGCTTTTGCACAGCAGGCCACAGCAGTGCAGCGTAGATAAATGCTGGCGTAACACGTTTTTCGGCGCGAATACGCAGATCGGTATTGGTGAATGCCTGCTCAACCAGTTTACTGGTGAGACTATTGCGGTCTTTCATCATATTGCCAATTTGCGGCACGATACGCTCGAACAGGCCGTACTCATTGAGCAGCCAAAAAGAGGCGAGTCCCTGTCCACTCATAAACAATTTGAGGGTTTCATCAAATAATCTTGGCGGTGAAACATGCTCTAGATCCGTCGCCAACTTATGCATGGGTTTGCCAGTGCGGTTTTCTATATTGAAGCCCAACTTGGCCGCAAAACGAACCACGCGCAGCATCCGCACAGGGTCTTCACGAAATCTGGTCGCGGGGTCACCCATAATGCGAATAACCCGTTTTTCTATATCGTCCAGACCCTCGGCAAAATCATGAATGCTGTTATCGCCCGGATCATAGTACATAGCGTTTATGCTCAGATCTCGGCGACTGGCATCATCATTCAAACTGCCAAAGACATTGTCGCGGGTGAGCATGCCACTATCGGTTTGTTGACGGTGGTTCTTTCTCTTGTCGTTGGATTTGGTTTCATTGGAGCGGAATGTCGTGACTTCAATAATCTCACGGCTAAATTGCACATGCACAATCTGAAAGCGACGGCCAATAATACGCGAGCGTCTAAATAACGACTTTACCTCGGCGGGTTTGGCGTTAGTGGCCACATCAAAATCTTTGGCTTTAAGTCCCAGCAGCAGGTCGCGGACTGCGCCACCAACAATGTAGGCCTCGTAGCCTGCATCCTGCAATACATCGACGACTCGGCGCGCATCACGGCTGATCATTTTAGGTGATAGTGAGTGGTATTGGGCGCTGACGATAACCGGGTCGCCAGCATCTCTTTGAGCCTGACTCTTATCGAAGAACCTACTAATGATTTCCAGCATGTACAGCGTGCCGATAGATAATTTAAAGACGCCAGTCTAACAGAGGATTGGGCAACAGTGGAGGTTGGTTTGCAGTGATAATGAGGGGAGCCGCGGGATGTTTATGCAGCTCACCAGCGATAGTTTAACCAGAGCCTTAGCGAAAATTTATCAAAAGCCTAAAAGTAAAAAGGGATTGTCCTGAGGACAATCCCTTTCAATGGTTCTTAAAGTTCGAGCCCTAAAGCTATAACCCCCAGAACACTTTTGCAATCCATCCAATTATAATTATTTTTTATTGTTATTATTACTCAAGACCTTGCCTTGGTTTAGCCATTCTAATTAGAAATACGCTGGCTACAAGCGTTTTTTGAGTTTATTTTCCGACTAACTGTCTCAGACAGCTAACTGTTACTTTTTGAAACAAAGATCGCTGAATAACCTTGTAGCTTAGGCTGAATCTGACTTTTTACGGCTAATTCCCAGCTTATTGCGCCGCTCCCAGAGGGATTTTCTGCTAATGCCAAGCTTTTGCGCGAGCGCAGTTTCACTCATATTTTCCTGATTTTCTAACACAAAACTGGTGAAGTAGTCCTCCAGAGACAGCCCTGTAGGGGCATCGCTGTTGGTCGCCGGTTGGCTGGGAGTGCCGTCAGCCTCTTCCTCCCGTTGATCGTCGATATAGCCCATGCCGAGAATATGCGGAGTAATAGCTTGCCCCGGCTCTGACAGAATCGCGCCCTGATAGAGCATGTTCTGTAACTCACGCACATTGCCGGGCCAACTGTGCTCGGCCAGCACCGGATGCACATCTGCGGACAATTCGAGGCGAGTACCCAGTTCGGCTGAATACTGATCGAGAAAATACTCGGCTAATTTAGGAATATCTGTGGCGCGATGGCGCAGTGCTGGCACCTGAATACTGACGACATTGAGGCTGTAAAACAGGTCTTTGCGGAATTTCCCGCTCTGACTCAGTGCCTGCAGGTCTTTTACAGTCGAAGCAATACAGCGCATATCACTGTGCTGCTGAATGGCCTGTAACGCCTGAGACTGCAGTGCGGCAGGTAGTTCGCAAATATTGGCTAGAAACAATGTGCCGGTGACTTTCTCGGTTAACTGTTCCAGCTGTTGAGAAAATTGCACGGCGTTCACAGAGGCGCAGTTAATGGCGGTAAACGTCTGCTCGGCGGCGGCGCTGGCACGGTGAATAATCTCGGCAATAATCCGTTTACCGGTGCCACTCTCACCCTGAATAATCACCGGCGCTGAGGTTGGGGCCGCCTTATCAATGGTGCGTAAAATCTTTAAAATCTCTGGGCTACAGCCCATAAGCAGCTTATTTTCTGCAATGGCTAAATCAATATCTTGCTTGGATTCATTGATGATGCGTTTAACTGCGGCAAGCATCTCATCATGATCAAACGGCTTAGAGATATAGTCGGCGGCGCCCTGACGCATGGTTTCAACTGCCGACCTTAGGCTGGCATAGCTGGTCATCACCAGCACAGGCACACAATTGGCCGGGTTAATCAGGTCTGTTCCCGGGCCACCTGGAAGTCGCAGGTCGCTAATAATTAAATCAAAGCTATTGAGATTAAAAGACTCACGGGCCGCTTTGACGCTGACGGCATCACTGACTATGTAGTTATTCCGCTCCAGTAGTTTGCGCAGCGAAGAGCGGATAATCTCCTCGTCTTCAACAATCAGGATGTTTTTACTGTGGATGCTCATGGGCGCGATGATAGTGGAAAACACAGAGCCACAGTAGTGCCACAGTCACTATTTTCTGCGGGACTGGACATTGATATCTCGGCACCTAGCTGCTGTACCAGATTAAATACCACCCAGAGTCCTAGTCCGGTGCCCTGACCTGGCTCTTTAGAGGTTACAAAGGGTTCAAATAACCGACCTGAAATACCCTCTGCAATGCCAGTGCCATAGTCGCTTATCGTTACTCGAACCTGCTCTACTTCGATGGTTGCACTGATAATAATCTGGCTATCCACTGGGGAGGCGTCTCGTGCATTGCTGAGCAGGTTTAGAAAAACCTGAATAAGTTGGTGGTAGTCACCGGTGATAAGCAATTGACTGTCGATATCACAGATATATTTGATCTCAGGTTTTGCCGTACTCATGGTCAACAGCTGGATAGCTTCATTGGCAGCATCATACAGATTGACTCGCTGCACCGGCTTCTGCAGCGCTCGATCACCGCGCGAGAAATTAATTAATGACTGAACGATGCGGTCTATACGCTCGGTCTGGGACAGAATATGTTGCGCCGATTCAGCAATCTGATCGGGTTCGGTTTCATGCTGTAAATTTTGTGCCAGACAGGCAATACCAGTGACAGGATTGCCAATTTCATGGGCAACGCCAGCGGCCAGTCTGCCGACTGAGGCCAATCTTTCATTATCGATGGAGTTTTGAGTCAAGATTACCGACTCAGTTTGATCTTCGATTAATAGAATAATCTCGGTGCTGGCACCTTCGATATTTTGTTCAACGGACTTTTGCAAGCTGTACCAGCGCACCTCAGCGCCTAGCTCCAGACGCAGGCTGTCGAGATATGTCTGACCACTGTCAATAAACGTATTGATTGCGCTGCACCAGGGTTCTGGCAGATCACTGATAGAACCTCCGGTGGCGATTTCGGCGCTGATACTTGTGTAATCCGAAATTGTCGCATTCCACTTGAGTACTTCACCGGTTTGATCGATGGATATGATACCTATGGGCAAGTTGTCTAAAATTTCGCGGTGGTGAACACGCAACTTGTTTAGCTCGCTGGCAATACCAGTCAGGCGACCCCCATGAATGGCGAGCACCGACTCAATCAAATAAATATTATCCGGATCTCTATTGGCGATCAGATTAACCGGCATCGCCTGCTGCATAATTCTACTGGCGGCAAGGACACCGTAGCGCAAATTTAAAGAGGCATTGATGCTATCGCGAATCTTGCGCAGTGCCCCGGGGCGAACTTCAGACTGGTCGCAGCCAGTCGCTTCGAGTGCCTGGTCTATTTCGCTGTCTGCGGCATCGCCGAGTGAAAGGCGCAGGCTCTGTTGCAGCTCGGTCACCGACTTTTGGCTGATCTCAGTACGTGCCGGGATATAGACATTGTCGGCCATGCACACAGCGGCATAATATTCTTCTTTTTCATTCATCTTGCCGTAGACAGAAAAAATGGTACTTAGCGTTATATTCAGCAGCAGTGCTTCGACGGCCCAAATATTCCAGTTTTGCATACCAAAACTGAGGGTCTTGTCCAGCCATGGCAGATACAACCCCCAGTCACCAAACAGCAGGGGTATCGCCAGCGTCATCAGCCACAGGAACATGCCGGCGGTAAGGCCGACTATAAAGCCCAGACGGTTAGCTTTAGGAATATAGATCACTGCCAGCATTCCCGGTGTCAGCTGTGCCAAGCCGCTCAGTCCGACGAGATAAAAGTCGGTAATACTGCGCCCCTTGACGATCAGGCTGAGCAGCAAGCAGGCAATCAGTAAGGCCGCCGCGATAATCATCTGGCGGTTATTGATCCAGTCACCGAGGGCCTTTTGCTGGGCTAGATTTTTACCTGGTAATAGAAAGCTATTAAGCGTTATTTTGGACACTGTAAGGGTCAGGCTGCAGATCAGAGCAACGGCCAACAGAATAATACTCGCGGCACCCAGACCCGCGATAATAGGATGTTCGGTCAGTGCTGGCAGGGCGAATAGGTATTCTTGCAGCGGTGATGAAGACCGAACGGCAATACCGCTCCACAACAGCGGGAATACGGGAATACAGGCCAGTAGAATCAGCAGCGGGTAGGCCCAGGCGGTGGTGCTTGCCTGGCGGTCAGAAATATTTTCAGAGACCAAAATACTAAAATTAATTGGCAGAGCAAAACTTGCGGCCAGAAAAATAGTGAACAGGCTATAGGATGAATCCATGCGCTGCACCACAAAGCGCTGACCACTGTCGATGACCCAGGTATTCATCTCGCCAATGCTGCCGAAGATCGATTGAATAGATGTCCAGGCCGCCAGCCCAAGCGCTGGAATCAGCAGTAATCCTGCTGCTGCCATAATCCAACTCAAATGATTAACCACACCTATCTGAATGGAGCGACGGTTGAGAAAAATAATTGCGATAGCGAGCAGTGGCAGGTAGTAGAGGGACTGGCCAAATAGAAAATTAATCACTGAGTCCAGCGCTAACAGCTGGGCCAAAATCAATGGAATAGCGATCACAATTAAACTGACACAGGCGACTGCGGCAACACCTTTGCCACGGTATCTAAAGGTCAAGAAATCTACGGGTGTGGAGAAGCGGATAATCTGGCTGAGTCTGCGAATTGGCAGGAATATCAAGGGTGAGAAAACAAAAATAAGGGTAAAGCCAATCAGCGCCAAAATAACACTGTAGCCATAACGTCCGGCCATCTCGATCGAACCCATAGCCATTAGCGCGCCAGTACCGGAAAATAATGCCAGCACCAAAACCAGATGATTGTCTGCGCTGCCGCGCTGAGCTAGAAATCGCGTGATTAGGACTGCCAGAACCAGCATACATAGCGTTGATAGGGCTATCTCAAGATTCATCGAACTTCCTGCCGCGCTGCACAATGTAAGATGCAAACACCACCATGGCCCAAACCACGAAAGGTCTGAACCAGCTGCCATCTGACTCTAGGGCCCACTGGGTTGCCAGTGGAAAAACCACGGTGCAAAGCAGTAAAAGAGTGGCGACAAGGCGATAATTAAGCATAGCTGGGGTTATTGGTTCATCAGTCGTAAATAGGCTGTCGATGTTATGCAAGCCGGAGGCGCAAAGCAAACCCCTTAGAGGCCTATCTCAGGATTGCATCAAAACCTGTCCGGTGCACTCATACCCATGGTACTGGGGATTTTTGATATTGCCCAGTTAGTAATACCCCAGCCCAGTATCTCACTGACGGAAAGATAGGCTAGCTCGGCTGGCGGTTGTTGCTGTAACCATACTAGCGCGGTGTAAAGATTATGAGCTTCGTTGCCGGGGGCCAGTGCCGCAGCATGATTCTGCTTGCTGAGCTTTTGCCCATCGGTGTTGAGTGCCACCGGCAGATGCATATACTCAGGTCGCTGGTAACCCAGACATTGTTGCAGATAGAGTTGTCTGGGTGTTGAGTCGAGTAAATCCGAGCCGCGCACAATATGGGTGATACCCTGATAATGGTCATCGACCACCACGGCTAATTGATAGGAAAACAACCCATCCCGTCGGCGCAAGGCAAAATCGCCCACCTCAGTGCGCAAAGACTGCTGGTAGTCTCCCATAATAAGATCGGTAAACTGTTGATGACCCCTGTCAGTGTCACCCACATTGAGGCGTATGGCGCTGTCTTTGTCGGCTAGCTGCAAGTCGCGGCAGTGACCGTCATAGATACCGCCCAGGGTCTGCATGCGCTGGCGATTGCAGGTGCAGTAATAGGTCAGGTCCTTGTGTGCAAGCTGTTCCAGGGCGGCCAGATAGTCGGGTAAGCGCTCACTCTGATAGAGAACATCCCCATCCCAGTGCAGCCCATGGGCGTCGAGTTGCTGCAAAATAGTCGCGCTGGCCCCCGGCACTTCTCTGGGCGGATCAATATCTTCAACTCGCACTAACCATTGGCCGCGGCGCTTTTTAATATCTAGATAGCTCGCCAGAGCACTGACCAGAGAACCAAAGTGTAACGGCCCTGTAGGGGAGGGGGCGAAGCGCCCGATGTTACTCAAGGCTGACATAGACAAGAGGCAGAGCAGTCTGTGCTGAAGTCAGCACAGACATATGTGCGGCTAAAATCAGCCGCCCGTAATCTGCTTCTCCTTGATTTCATCAAGTGTTTTGCAATCCACACATAGATTTGCAGTGGGACGAGCTTCAAGCCTGCGAATGCCAATATGGACACCACATTGGTCGCAAAAACCATAGTCGTCCTCCTCGACGCGCAATAATGTCTTATCAATTTTCTTGATAAGCTTGCGCTCGCGATCGCGGGTTCGCAACTCAAGACTAAACTCTTCTTCTTGGGTTGCTCTGTCAGCTGGGTCTGGAAAATTTGCCGCCTCATCTTTCATATGAGAAACCGTGCGGTCAACCTCCTCCATAAGTTCAAGACGCCAGGCTTTGAGAATCAGCTTAAAATGTTCACGCTGATTTTCGTTCATATACTCTTCGTTTTTCTTCTCCACATAGGGAGCGAGACCGTGAAGAGTTACCGAGGCTGAATTAGCTGCTACTTTGGGCTTGGCAGCTGGTTTTTTTACTACTTTTTCTTTCGTTGTTGACATTTATAAAATCCGTTGTTGGTTCTAAGCTAAAAAAACGGGACTGGCCGTTATAGAGATTTTCGACCAACATATCAAGGAAAATTTCCATTCGGGCAGTATAAAAATTCATTTATCAGCCAACTAATAATAGATCATTATTGTAAAATTTCGCGACTCACCGATCATTTACGGCGGCGAGATGTTTCTTTTTAACTTGGGGTCAATGACATCGATGAAAAATATTCCGGCGTTCTTTCCCGCCACGTTTATCAAGCGTTACAAGCGGTTTTTTGCCGATGTGCGTGATCAGCAGGGCAATATTATTACCTTGCACTGCCCCAATACCGGATCCATGAAGAACTGTCAGGTCGAGGGTTCGCCGTGCTGGTATTCATTGTCGGACAATCCCAAACGCAAGCTGCCGGGGACTTTGGAGATTGTGACGACCAGCTATGGCCAGTTAGCGGGGGTGAATACCTCAAGGCCGAATCATCTGGCACGGGAAGCGATTGAGGCGGGTTTGGTTCCCGAGCTGCGTGGTTACCAGCAATTGCGCACAGAGGTTCGTTATGGTGAGGAAAAAAGCCGTATTGATCTGCTGTTGGGGGATCAAGACTCCGCTCAGGGGCTGTGCTACGTGGAGGTCAAAATGTCACTCTGGATATGGGTGATGGTTTGGCCATGTTCCCAGATGCTGTAACCAGCCGTGGTGCCAAACATTTGCGCGAGTTAATGGCGATGGTTGCCGCAGGACATCGTGCCGTATTGTTTTTCTGTGTACAGCTATCTGGGGTCGAGCGAGTCGAGGTGGCGGCAGAACTTGACCCCGCCTATGCCCAGACTATGGTACAGGCCATAGCTGCTGGGGTTGAGGTTATTGCCTGGCGAGCTGGGTTAAGTGCTGAGGAAATCGTTTTGCAACAGCCTGTTAGCTGTCTTCAAGATCTGCCAGAGCCTGCTCTCTAAGATTTAATGGTGCTGCAGGGAGCGGCTGGTCTGCCGTGACAAAGTAGTTTTTATCAGCACAGCGCAGCTCTACCGGCTGCAAGCTCTGACCAGCGCAGGGCCCGGCAATGCATTCACCGCTGTCGATATGAAATAACGCGCCATGGGACGAGCACTGAATCAATGTCTTGTCGAGATCGAGAAATCTATCCGGTGCCCAATTTAATGGAATACCCAGATGTGGGCAGATATTCCAGTAGGCATAAATCTGGTTGTCCTGACGGATCGCAAACAGGCGCCGTTCGTCAATACTTAGCTCCATGGCCTGCTGTTCTTCGAGGTCATCGAGATTGCACAGGCTAATCTCTTGCTCTAGCTTATCCATATTTAAGGGCCTCAATGCGCTCCTCCAAAGGGGGGTGGGTCATAAATAATCTGGATATTTTACGCTTCGAGCCGCCAGAGATACCAAAAGCGGTCATGGTATCGGGCATTTGGTTGGGCACCCCAGACTGAGCTTCAGCCTGCAGCTTCTGCAGTGCACCAATCATAGCTGTGCGACCAGCGAGCTGCGCCCCTGAATTATCGGCGCGAAATTCTCGTTGGCGGGAAAACCACATAACAATGGTCGAGGCTAAAATACCGATGCAGATCTCAGCAATGATGGTGGTTACCCAATAGCCGATCCCAAGGCCAGCCCGATTTTTTAACACTACTCGGTCAACAAAGAAGCCTATGACCCGGGCGGCAAACATAACAAAGGTATTGATCACGCCCTGCACCAGAGCCAGAGTAATCATGTCGCCATTGGCAACATGGCCAATTTCATGGGCCAGCACGGCTTTTACTTCTTCCCTGCTAAAGCGTCGCAACAGGCCTTCACTCACTGCCACCAGTGCGTTATTTCTATTCCAGCCCGTGGCAAAGGCATTCGACTGCTGCGCTGGGAAAATACCTACCTCAGGCATGCCTATATCGGCTTTTTTGGCCAGTTCCGCAACGGTTTCCAGTAACCAGCGTTGCTCTGCATTCTGCGGCTGCTGGATAATCTCTGTGCGGCTCGACATCTTGGCCATAAATTTTGAAAGTAGCAGTGAGATCAGAGATCCGACAAAGCCAAATACGGCACAAAAAATCAACAGTGCTCTGAGGTCGAGATCCATACCTTGGTTGGTAAGAATGCTCTCAACGCCCAGCAGGCGCAGTGAAATACTGGCGATAGCAATAATGGCGATATTAGTCGCGAGAAATAAACCAATTCTAAACATCGGGTCCTCCAGATTGTGCCTGATTAAAAAAACCGAGTCTTATACATGAGGTCGACAAACTAAAAATCAACTATATTGATAGAGTAACCGGATTTAAGCCTGAGCAGCAATTTTTAGAACTCGAAATGGAATTTTAAACGGGGATCAGGGAATGAAAAGGAGAATACAGAGCAGAGGTTTCTCTCAAACTAGCTTACTGATGTGGCTGTTGATAGCCACTACTGGCTGCGCTAGCTTACAAGGACAGTCACCCGATGTGCTGCTGTCTGATCTGGAACTGCTGCCAGCATAGGGCTTGGCGCCCAGATTCAGTATTAGTATGCAGCTGATCAACCCAAATAATTCGCAAATTGATATTGAGGGAAGCTCATTTAGACTCTACTTGGAAAATAGCCGAGTGGCAGTGGGCGTGATTGAAGCCCCCTTTGTGGTGCCAGCGCTGAGCCAATCAGTATTTAAGGCGCAGTGCACCGGTGATCTGATTGGCGGTGCCTCTTTGTTTCATAAATTAGTGCATACCAATGCTCAGGCTATTGAATATCAGCTTGAGGTCACGCTGCATGAGAGCAGCCGATTTATGCCCATCAGGGTACAGCGTGAAGGTGTGGTTAATCTCTCCGATATTTAAACTGCAATAGGCCGCCAATGATAGGTGCTCAGTCAATGGGCGCTTTACTTCTGATCATTCAGACAACAGAATCTGCACCTGTACAGAGGCGTTGATAGTATGGCTGATAACGATATTTTAACCGGTTCCACCGAGCGTCATCTGTGCTCATTGAGCGCTGCTGGGCAGCCTATTATGGTGCATGCTCAGGTGTTGGCATCTGTGGCTGAGCTGCAGATGCAAGCGGCAGAACAGGGCTTTGACCTACAGATATGCAGTGGCTTTCGCTCCTTTGAGCGTCAGCTGCATATTTGGAATGGCAAGCTCTCAGGCTTGCGCCCTGTGGTTGATCAAGCTGGTAACAGTATCGTTTTAGAGGCACTGAGTCCCTGGCAGCAGATAGAGGCAGTTCTGCGTTGGTCTGCGCTTCCCGGTGCTTCTCGGCACCACTGGGGAACAGACTTTGATATCTATGATGCAGCAGCCATGCCGGAGGGCTATCAGATAAAGCTGATCCCAGGGGAGGTAGAGGGCAGTGGCATTTTTGCCCCCATGCACGACTGGCTGGATAGCTGCGTTGGCAGAGACAGTGCGCTGGGGTTTTATCGACCCTATGGCGTAGATAGAGGCGGCGTTGCACCTGAGCGCTGGCATCTGAGTTATGCCCCTATTGCCGATGCCTATGCGCAACAGCTCAGTGCGGAGGTTATTGCACAGAGGCTCAGGGGTAGCGAGCTATTATTATTGGATACAGTGTTAGAGCATCTCGATGAGATTGTTCAGCGCTTTGTTCAGGTTTAACGGTTTTACTGGAGTTTTAAGCGATGCAGGACAGTGATCCAATCTGGGATATTATTGTCGAGGAGGCGCGACAAGCGGCTGTCGAAGAGCCTGTGCTGGAAGTGTTTTTCCAGTCATCGGTGCTTGATCACAGCAGTCTTGACGGTGCACTGAGTTACAATCTAGCCGAGCAGCTGTCCAGTCCGGCAGTGCCGGCGGCTACCATTGCAGAGGTAATTGCACAGGCATTGCGTGAGGATAAGGGTATTGGTCAGAGTATACGCCTTGATATCCGCGCATCTTTTGAGCGCGATGCAGCCTGTGACCGCCATCTGACACCGATCTTATATTTCAAAGGATTTCAGGCACTGCAACTTCAGCGCGTGTCGCACTGGCTCTGGTTGCAGGGTCGTCGGGCGCTGGCTCTGTTTTTTCAAAATCAAATTTCTGAGACCTTTGCTGTCGATATCCATCCAGGTGCGCAGATGGGCTCGGGCATTATGATCGACCATGCGACTGGTCTAGTTATTGGCGAGACCGCTGTTATTGGCAACGATGTGTCTATTTTGCACTCGGTTACTCTTGGCGGCAGCGGCTGCAAAGGCGGTAATCGTCATCCGCATATTGGCGATGGGGTAATGATCAGTGCCGGGGCCAAAATTCTCGGTAATGTCACTGTCGGCGATGGCGTTAAAATAGGCGCTGGTAGTCTGGTGCTTGAGGATGTGCCTGCCCATGTCACTGTTGCAGGCGTGCCGGCCAAAATCGTTGGCAGGCCGAGTGAGCAGTCACCTGCAATGGAGATGGACCAGAACCTCGAGGCCCACTCTTAAGCCCCAGGGCGCTTCTCAATTCTCAGAGGCAAAGATGTGAATGAGTTGCCGTTATTTGCGGTCAAAGTTTGTATTTACTGAAAAACTGTTCCATTACTTAGGAAGATTGCCTATCAGGGAGACTTAAAGCTCATGTCAGAATCAGTAGCTGAGCTGTTTGATGTTTTGTTTCGCGGTGAAATCGAGGCGGGTCAAAATATCGACCAGGTAAAAAAGCGTGTCGGTGCAATATTTAAGCTGGATAAAGCCAAAGTAGAGCGGCTTTTTTCTGGACAGACCCCTATCTTAAACGCAATACAGACCTTACCAGTGCCGATAAAATTCTCTATGCGATGGAGCATGCTGGCGCCGTGGCTGAAATTGTCCCAAGTGCTGACCAGCCGCAAAGTCTCTCAATGGCGCCATTAGGCGCCAATGTGCTGCCGGAGCAAGACATATCCTCGCAGCAGAGCGCGGCTCCAGCGGTAGATCAGGAAAAGCTAGCAGGCATGGTGGCAGAGCCGGCGGGGAGCTATGTTATCCGCACAGATGAGCAATCTGAAGTGGCATCTCTGGACATAGACACTTCCCATCTCAGTTTGCAAGATCCGCAGTAGATCTGGGGTTATAAACAGATTCCGGCCAGATGCAGGATTTGCGTTTCCAGCAGCTTCTGGCGCTCTTCGGGAAAGCCCTGCAGGACGTAGCAGTCAGTATCATAGGTTTGGAAGCGCGCTATGGAAGATAACTGCTCAATATCATATTCAGTTGAATGGATTGCAATAATCCCTTCTTGAAGCTGTGCCGCAAGTTGTGCTGAGTCCTGTTTTAGTCTGGCAATGCCTTCGTGATATCGAAATAGCGGCAATGTTGGCAGGTTGTCACTGCGCAGAATCCAATTAATTTCCAAGTCTACGCCCAGTTTTGAGCTCAGGCGTTCGAGTAGCTGTTGCAGAGAGTACACTGCCATCAGGCAGACTAATAAATGCTGTTTGGAACTCTGGGTTGAGCGAATATAAAAACAGATACTGCCGTCTGCACCCTCCAGGCGTTGGCCACCATAGAGTTCAAGTGCACGCGAGGTGCAGTAGTCAATTTTCTCAAACAGCAGCTCAAGGTTTTCACGATTGAGTTGGTTATCTAACCGTTGGCGATTCTTGATGGTCGCGGTAACCATGGAATAGTAATAACCGCTGGCAATATTCTCATCGCCTTGGCCAGCGGTGGATAATAGCGGCTGAATACGTGCCTCTAGGGCACTGATTTCATCCACAATCTGCTCAGCACTGCCCGGCAATCGATTACTTAAAATACGCAGGCGGCGGGCAAACTGTTCGGCAAATCTGTGACTTGTGTAGGTAGTGGCCGAGGTAAACGCAAACCATAGTGCCAGCCAGCTTAAAAGTACATTGCGGTACTGGCTATAAATTGGCGGGCTATTGAGCTCGATATAGACCGTTCCCGCCTCGGTATTCTGAAGTTCAACAATCGCGCTTACCGTTTCCATATCCTCCGGTTTCTTGCCCGATGGCTTACTCTGGGCGACCAGCTGATTATTGATGTCATAAAAGCTGGCGCTGTAGATGGCCCGATCCTGAGTCGCTTTGCGCAGTGCTACCTGAACACTGATGGTGTCATCATTGAACAGGGGGGTGCGAATCATTTCGACAAGCTGGCTGATGGTGGTCCGGCTTTTATCGGCTATTGTTTGATTGGCTAGACTGGAGGTTTGGGTCGCTAGAATCACCCAGCTGAATAATCCAAGAAGCAGGTTAATGCCAAGTACGATTGCAGGTAATTTTTTAGCCATCGAATATTGACGATGCATCCCGAGATCCCTGAATTTAATTGAATTTAATTTGCCGCGCATTCTATCCTATTCCCACAACTTTACTATAATGGCGACCTCAAAAATAACGGCGGCTCCAATCTGTGAAAGATATTTTACTTATCAATGTGTCGGGACAGGACAAGCCCGGTGTCACTAGCGCGGTGACTGATGTGCTGTCCCGTTACGATGTGACTGTCCTGGATATTGGACAGGCAGTGATTCACGATCAACTCAACCTAGGTATCCTTGCCGCTGTTCCTCGCAATGAGCAGACCAATAGGGTGACTGAGGCAGTGACTGCCAGCCTTGATGAGCTTGACATGGTGGGGCGATTTTTACCCATCACAGAACAGGACTACCAAAATTGGGTCGAGCAGCAGGGCAAGCCGCGCCATATTGTTACTCTTCTGGCGCGTAAAACTGATGCCCGTCATTTGGCTGCTGTGACCAATGTTGCCAGTGAGCAGGGTCTTAATATTGATAAAATTGTGCGGCTGTCGGGTCGCGTTAAACTCGATGAAAGTGACCAGCTTGGACGTGCCTGTATTGAATTCTCGGCGCGGGGAGAACCCGAGGATGCCACTAATTTACGGCACTCACTGCTTGAATTGGCAGGTCAATACAATATTGATATCGCCTATCAGGAAGATAACATTTTCCGCCGCAATCGTCAGTTAGTGGTGTTCGATATGGATTCCACCTTGATTGATGCTGAAGTCATTGATGAGTTAGCCATAGAGGCGGGAGTCGGTGAGCAGGTTGCCGCCATTACTGAGGCTGCCATGCAGGGCGAGATAGATTTCAAACAGAGCTTTAGCCAGCGTATGGCGCTGCTTGAAGGGTTGAGAGAAGACGTATTAGAGTCTGTGGCGGCAAGGTTGCGTCTCAATGAGGGAGCGGAGCACCTGATTAAAACCCTTAAACAGCTAGGTTTTAAGACGGCCATTGTGTCTGGAGGGTTCACCTTTTTTGCCCGTTATCTGCAACGTATTTTGGGTGTCGATTACGTCTATGCCAATGAGTTGGATATTGATAAGGGCAGGGTTACAGGGCGCGTTAAAGGCGAGATTATCGATGGCCAGCGCAAGGCAGAATTGCTACGCGAGATCGCTGATAAAGAGGGTCTGCGTTTGGAGCAGGTGATCGCAGTGGGCGACGGGGCCAATGATCTGCCAATGCTGGCGATTGCCGGGTTGGGTATAGCCTTCAGGGCCAAGCCGGTGGTCAAGGCATCAGCTAAACAGTCAATTTCCAATGTTGGTCTCGATGGCATCCTCTATTTGCTGGGCTACTCTGATAAGGACACGATTAGTCTCAGTGAGTAAGTCGGACGCAATTATTCAATTGAGGCCTCTCAGAGCAGCGAATAGCCAAAAGCACAACTATGAGCTCTCAGAAAAATCATAGTCCATATCAAAAGAGGGCTCATTGACATAATGGCCCTGAATATACTGCACTCCCTGTTGCCAAAGAATGGGTAGAATACTGGCTTTTTCTACAAACGGCACAATCACATCCACACCAGTACCGGTCATACCACCCATTAGTTTTTGAAACTCTGCTTTGCCGTCGCCGCTCTGATCGAGCTTCTCGACCATAAGACGGTCAATCTTTACAAAGTCTACAGCCACCCGCTCCAATGTTTTAAGCGGATTTATGGCCAAGCCAAAGTTGGCAATACTAATCTGACCATCAACCTTTTTCATCTGCTCGGATATGGCCGCAGCCTGATTGAGGTGGCGTACGGCGTCAATCTCACGAAATTGAAAAATCACAGCATTGGCGGGTAGTTTGGTTTTTTTAAGCGCCTCTTTTAGCCAGAGCAAAAATCCCCCATCGGAAAACGACTGAGTACTGATATTAATAAATAACTGGGTTTGTGGGCTGATACTGAGTTTTTTGGATAATGAAGCCAGCGCCTTACTGATCACCCAGCGATCAACTTCTGCCGCAATATCAGATTTAAATAAATCATTGATAAAGTCAGCGGGAATCTCAGTGCTGGCAACTGATTTATTCACGCCGAGAATCACTTCATAATATTCTTTGCCACTGCCACCACTGGTCAGGGCGACAATGGGCTGGTAGCGTATTGAAAAAAGTTCGTCACCCAGCAGGCGTTTGGCTGTAATCATTACCGCCTCATTTTTTGATACCTCATTGGAATGAATATCTGGCATATAGAATTTGGCGCCATTGCCAACGCCCTGTTCGTCGCGCAGCTCGTTGACGACTTCTTGGCTTCGAGACAGTGCACGTTCAACCGAGGGAACGCTTTCATTGAGTAATGTGCCACCGATGGCCACGGTTAATGAGAAGGTCTCAGTGTCGATATCAAATAATTCCTGGCTGATTTTCTGCGCTATATCAGAGGCTATCTCCAGTGCTTTCTCTTCGTTAGTCTCGGCTAAGGTGACAATAAATGCATTTTCACTCAGACGTCCACAGTCGACATTATGGGAGAAAATATCCACCACATAGGCCACTAATGAATGAGCAATTTTTTCCGCTTTGGCAATGCCCAATTCATCTTTAAGCTGATCAAAACGGTCCATTTGAAAGTTCAGTAGGATACTGTCTTGTCCGGTCTCTACCGACTTGCTTATCGCGCGGCTGATCAGTTCATAGACCAGCTGTGGTTGAATGGCGCTGCACTCAGTGATGGAGGATTCTTCGCTCTTGTCGATATGGGCGTCGAATAATTTGTCTTTATTAATGGTAAATTGCAGGGCCGGTTCACCCTCGTACTGGATTTGATTGATTTCAAGAAAGGCTTTGAGCTCGGTGCCCTCCGCGTCGATAGTTTTTACCACCGCTTCAAAGGGGATGATTTCATGCTGGACTTCCAATGGCACCATATAGGCCTTGAGTTTGTCGCGATCACTGGCAGCGATATTGTCGATAATGGGCAGGCAAAGCATTTCGTCTGGTTGGTCAAAACCAAATACCGAGGCGCAGGCTTCATTGGCATAGACATAGGTTCCTTCCTGAACCACGGCGATGGGAAAGCGTGAGATATCCATTAGATGTTGCGCGCGCTTTTCTGCAAGGGACAGTTTGCGCTCCCATTCACGGCATTGACGGCGCTCATACACCCCTGCCAATGAGCGTTCTACCACCTTCAGAAAATGCTGGTCTTGGTCCTCTGTCACCACGTCCTGAGCGCCAAGGCGCAGACCCTCAATAAGCTTGCTTGGATCATATTCATGGTTGATCAGGATTGCTGGAATATCCCTTTCACTGCGGCGAATGCGTTGAAAAATATTTTGCACAGGTAGCTTAGGGTAATTCATAGGCGCTATTAGTAAATCCCAATTACGCATCGAAAGGTATTTTTGCAGCTCCTCTTCATTGCTGGCGAGTTTGGCATCGACCTGATAGTCAGCGCTGCGCAAAATGCTACTAAAGCGGTTGGCATCGTCATGGGATTTTCCGACGATCAATAGTTTCAGGGAATCCTGAGAGAACATCATTAAAAAATCGCTATTTTGAAGTGAGAGAGATGCTCGGTGGTTTCCAGTTCTTCAAGCAAAGCTGCGGTGTACTCGTTGTTGGTCGTGAGTAATTGAATTTTGGACCCTTGGTGTAGCGGAGTGGTGGGCAGATTAATGAGGTCTGCTCGCTGAGATCTTTTTGCCGCGTAAATATAATCGCCTGCATAAACTGGCGATCAGAATTTTGCGATCGCCTGAACCCGCGGATAGCTGCAGGTATGCAATATTTGGCGGGAAACTGGATATCGCACAATGTGCTTAGAGAGGGAGTGATTTGCTTCCAGCGCACAATGCCTGCGGCCCACCGCTGAGTTCCTTTGGCGCCCAGCGCGATTGGCTTTCCGGGCAGCATTTCGGGCTGCTCCTCTACCAACTCAATGCAGGCACCATTTAGGCTGGTATTAATTCTAAGGCCAGTGACTAGTTTTAGCTTCGCCTGTCGTCGCTGTATTTCCGCATAGGAGATGGGGTCAGAGGGAGGGGTGCGCTGAGGGCTGATATTGGCTGCCCCGCTATGCCAAATATCATTGCTGGTTTGACTGTAACTGACAGCCGGCTGTGCTATTGCAGATTGACCGCAAAGTTTAAGAAAATTTTCAAATGAATTGGTTTTTGCCAGCATGCACAGAGTTGAGGTAATGCCACAGGCGATATTCACCTTGGCTTTATCCTTGATATGGGTTTCTTGGCGAAGAATTTTTTCGCCCCATTGGCGAACTAAGTCCTTGACGACACGCCGTGAAATTCGATCGGAGAAAACATTGTGATTGGCCCGTTCGGTCAAGCTGCTATTTAAAAATTTAACCAGATTAAAGGTATCTAAAACCAGATTATCCGAGCTGGCAGTGGCATTGTCGGCATAAACAGGTCCAAGGTTACTGGCGGTGTCGATAACAAAAAGGCCCCCTGTGGAGCCAGTTTCCAATTCCGCTAAAGAGGACCAGAAGTCCAGTTCATTAAAAAAAAATTTTAATTCGTAATTGGAAAAATGATTGGGTCTGGTGCAGTTGATCAATAGCAGTTTGATATAGACGGTATGAATGGAGCTGCGGGGGTCCACTCTTTTGCTCAGGTTGTCCTGCTCAATTCCCATGGTGCAGGCGACTGAGTATAGAGTATGTAAGTCGCGCCAAAAATTGCTCGGTCTGGCGAGATAATGACTGAGGCTATTAAACTGGATCTGACCGAGAAGCTGAAAGCTGCGGAAGAGACATCGTCCTATTGTTTGCTCGGTGTCTGTCAATAGCTCAGGGCTGTTAACTGGCTCAAGGCTGTTTGTCTGCTCAAGGCTGTTTGTCCGCTCAAGGCTGTTGAGCCGCAGACTAAATTGGTAGGCCAGAGATTTATAGCCCTCATAGGCATAGCGAATTAATGCCTGCCCCAAAGAGACGGCCTTGGCGGTGTCTTGGGTGAGCTGATTAGACAGCAGTTGCTCAGTACATTGGATAATTTCAGGGTAGAGAATTTCAAGAGTTGAGAGCTTGCTCTGTGGATCAATATCCAGATTGATAATCTGTGGCAGGGATCTGTAGAGTTCGATGGCAGTTTGCGCTGCACTGGCTGATGAGAGCTGGCTAATCCATAGATGCACTGACTGGCTGCTGTCTATATTGGCCTCTGAATGCGCAGAACTACGATTATTGGCAAACTGGCATAGATCCGTATCTGGGGTGATTTCCCGCAGCATTGTAGAAAGATTTTTGGCCTTTACCAAACCCATAAGTGCGCGTTTAACATTCCTTTGTTAGATGCTTATTGATAGTCAGTGGCAGGATTGAACCCCTGTTTAGACCGAGTAATCAGCAGTTCTTGTAATCTCTCGTAACCTATATTGTAGTCAAGTTTTTACTAACCATTAGGCGTTTCAGCAATACTTCTCCCAGTGGCTGTCAGTAAATACTCGACCAATACTCAAAACTGATCAAAATGGTCGACACTTCAGGTATCATATCGCCCTTCATAATTTTCGAGATAAGACCACAATGGCTAGTTACTCAACCAATGAATTTCGCTCTGGATTAAAACTCATGCTCGATGGAGATCCCTGTTCTATCCTCGAGAATGAATTTGTTAAACCGGGCAAAGGGCAGGCATTTAGCCGTGTTAAATTGCGCAATCTCAAGTCTGGTCGCGTCTTAGAGAAAACCTTTAAATCAGGTGAGTCGCTGGAAGGGGCTGATGTGATTGATATGGATATGCAGTATCTCTATGAAGACGGGGATTTCTGGTACTTTATGGAGCCAGATACCTTTGAGCAGCATCAGGCCAGTGAGCAGGCCGTTGGTGAGGCGTTAAAATGGCTGCGTGAGCAGGATATCTGTGTCGTTACGCTTTACAACGGAGCCCCATTGTCTGTTGTTCCGCCCAACCATGTCGAGTTAGAAATTGTTGAAACAGACCCGGGTCTGCGCGGTGATACCGCTCAGGGTGGCAGCAAGCCCGCCAAGCTGGTAACTGGCGCTGTGGTTAAGGTGCCATTATTTTTGGATCAGGGCGACGTGATTAAAGTGGATACACGCACCGGTGAATATCAGGGCCGCGTCAAAGAGTAGTGGCTGATCATTGGCAGCCTGGTATTGATCCGAGTTCGTTGCACTATCGCAGCGAGCTTTTGCAAAGCCTGCGCAGTTTTTTTCAGCAGCGTCAGGTTCTTGAGGTTGATGTTCCCGTTCTGGCGCGCTCAACCGTTACAGATATCAATATAGAAAGCATTAATAATCTGGTATCTGGCAGTAGTGGGTACTTACAAACTTCTCCTGAATACTTTATGAAGCGGCTGCTTGCAGCTGGCTCTGGCGATATCTTTTGCCTGGGTAAGGCATTTCGCGATGCTGAGTCAGGGCGCCGTCACAACCCAGAATTCACGATGCTCGAATGGTATCGCTGTGGCTGGGACGAACATCAGCTTATGGATGAGGTTGCCGAGCTTATTGGTCAGCTTGTCAGCTCTGGCACAGATGCGCAGCTTGCGGTGACTAAGCTGGGTTATGGCGAATGCTTTAAATCGGTTCTCGGTGTCGACCCTCACAGTGCTGAACTGGCTTCTTTACAACAGCTGGCGGTGAATGCGAGCTCAGATAGTTGGGCTCAGGAAAATCGCGCTAACTGTTTAGATCTATTATTTAGCCTCAGCGTGGAGCCCCAGCTGCCGGATGGATTGGTGTTTATCTATGATTACCCCGCCTGCCAGGCAGCTCTGGCACAGCTCCACCTGAATGCCCAGGGCCAATTGGTCAGTCGGCGTTTTGAGGTGTTTTTTAACAGTATGGAGCTAGCCAATGGCTATATGGAGCTTACCGATGCGGTCCAGCAGCGTCAGCGCTTCGAAAAAGATGCAGAGCAACGCAGCGCTCACAATAAGCCTGCTATAGCCATAGATGAAAAGTTGATGGCGGCACTGGACTCGGGCTTGCCAGCCTGTGCCGGCGTTGCGCTTGGGGTGGATAGGCTATTAATGCACTTGCTGGGGGCTGACTCTATTGATCAGGTGATGCCATTTAGCTGGCAGCGCTGTTAATCAAGTCCGACCTCTGGCCATAATTACGGACACTTAAAATAATGATCCATCACTTTTGATGGTTCATCAATATCCACATGGCCGACCACCTTGGCTGGCACGCCTGCGACTATGGCATGAGGTTCAACTGCTTTGAGTACCACGCTGGAAGCGGCAACCATGGCTCCCTCTCCAATTTCGATATTGCCGAGTATTTTTGCGCCGGGCCCAAGCAGGACGCCTTTGCGAATTTTTGGGTGGCGATCACCGCTGACTTTACCTGTTCCGCCCAAGGTTACTGACTGCATTATAGAAACGCTGTCTTCGACTACTGCGGTTTCGCCAATCACCAGACCTGTAGCATGGTCAATCATCAGCCCGCAGCCAATAACGGCGGCTGGGTGAATATCGACCGCCAGTGTTAGCGAGATACGGTACTGGATTAAAAGCGCCACAGAGCGCTCATCTTGCAGCCATAGATGATGTGCAACGCGATAGGCTTGCAGAGCCAGAAACCCCTTGAAATAGAGGAAAGGTGTGCTGTACAGGTCGCAGGCAGAGTCGCGGTCTACCGTGGCCTGAATATCTTTTGCCGCACAGCTAATAATCTCTGGATCAGCGTAAACGCTGTCCATAATATCGCCCAGCATCTGCATTGGTGTGGCACTACTGGCCAGTTTGGTGGACAGATGAAAGCTCAGCGCACTGCCCATATTGTCATGATCCAATATAGTGGCTTGCAGGTAGCTGGCTAATACGGGTTCCTCTTGGGCGGTTGTCTGCGCCTCGCGGAATATGTACCGCCACACCTTGTTGGTCATTGCTTGATTGTTATCGACAAGATTATTCATAGGCCGCATTCTGAGTCAGGTCGCAGTAATATGCCAGCCTGTTCTTGCAATACACCATATATCAACGCTCCCAGCGCCCGCCTTTATCAGGCTGGAGGCCGCTGCAATTGCCGTGGCTTTGGTCGTGACCACATCGTCAACGATAGCGACTGATCGGCCATCGATTGGTTTGTGCACGGCAAACGCATTGCGCATAAAACTCAGACGCTGAGGCTTGCCCTGCAGGTGTTGTGGGGCTGAGTAGGTGCGACGATAGCAAATATCACTGCGAAGCTCAGTGCCCGGCAATTTCTGGCACAGCACTCTGGCAATACTGTAGCTCTGGTTAAATCCTCGGCGAGTTAATTTGCGCCAATGTAGTGGCAATGGGATCACAATCTGGGGCAGATCAGTGGCTTGGTAGCGATCTGTAATAGTGGTTGCGAGCAGCCCCGATAGTTGCGGCAGTTCTGCAGCATGAGGGTTAGTTTTAATCGCGGCAATCAGATTGTTAATTGGATCCTGATAGTGGAAGGCCGCCACGCAGCGTTGAAAAGGTGGTGTGCTCTTCTGGCATTCGGGACAGATGATATTGCGCTCATTGCATTGTCTGGGCAGGGGTAGGGCACATCGCTGGCACTGGTCTGTAAGCCAGGGCAGAGCATTGATGCAATCATTGCACAGGCATTGATTTTCAGGCTCCAAATGGCCTTTGCAGGCTGTGCAAGCGCTGGGTAATAGTAGGTTGGTAAGGCGACTTAGATGGGCTGAGACTGAATTGATAGCAAACCTCCCTGTTCGCTATATGTATTATCTGACGTTAGCTGACATTAAGTGTTGGATCGCTATTCTCGTCATCCTCTGACTCATTTTGGCCATTGGCTGCGTCTGGGTGGTCCTTGCTGAGATCATTGTCATCGAGACCGTACTCCTCACTCAAAATACCGCCGGGCACTTTGGGGGCGTAGTCTCTCGGTGGTTGAATATCCTCAGCATTGATCAGCGGATTGCCGTCAGCATCGAGCAGTGAAAGGTCAGAACCACCGGCTTTAAGCAGCTGCCGACCGATCTCAGGACTGGCTAGACGAATAGCGCTGGTGGCTAAATGCTCATGAATCTGGCGATAGCTCTGGGCCATATTAGTGGTCAGGTGCGAAACGGTGACAAAGTGTTCGGTCACTTCCTGTTGGTAGCGACGGAGATTTTTCTCACTCAGCTCAAGTTGCTTCTCCAGATCGCGCACGGACTTGTTAGTGCCCTGTGTTTTGCGCGAATAGAGATGTCCGATACCGGCGCCGATCAAAAAGAATGCAGCTGCTATAAGTACCACGGTCAGTGTTGCCAAGATTATTTCCCCTCTAGATTAATTCTCTGCAAATAGAAGCGGCGGTCAATTGCCATTTTCCATTTAAGCCTCCTTCTCATTGTAACTTAGATTTTATCTGTTGGCGCCCGAGAGTTTTGGTTGTAACCAATTAATTTGCTGGTTAAAGTTCGCCTTTATCCGCAACCAATTAGTGTCTAATGCCCACCCCCAAGCAGCGCTACCTCAGAGATTTATCCCGCGAAGGCTTTGTTGCAGATCCCGCGCAGGCCGCAGCTGTGGACGCGCTGGAAGATCTCTATCAGCGTTTGGTGGCGAAGCACAGCCAGCCCTCGGCGGGCCTGCTGGGGGGGCTGCTACAAAAATTTGCCAAATCTGAGTTAAAGCCAGAGCAAGGGCTGTATTTCTGGGGTGGGGTGGGTCGCGGCAAAACCTATCTGATGGATAACTTTTATGAAAGTCTGCCGTTTGAGCGCAAGATGCGAGTTCACTTCCATCGTTTTATGCGCCGGGTGCATCAGGATTTAAAGCAGCTCAAGGGTCAGGCTGACCCGCTGCGTCTGGTGGCAGACAAGATAGCGGGTGAAACCTGCATTATTTGTTTCGATGAGTTTTTTGTCAGTGATATTACCGATGCCATGATTCTGGGTATGCTGTTGGAAGAGCTATTTGCCCGCGATGTCTGTCTGGTTGCTACCTCGAATATTATTCCTAATGATCTCTACCACAATGGTCTCCAGCGCCAGCGTTTTTTACCGGCCATAGCCCTGCTCAATGCGCGCTGCCGCGTATTGAATGTCGATGGTGGCGTGGATCATCGCCTGCGTGCGCTAGAGCAAGCTGAGTTATACCATTCCCCCCTCGATCAGGCGGCACAGCAGGCTGTTAGCGATACCTTTGACCGACTGGTGCCAGTAGAGGGTGAAATCAAAGAGGCTGTTGATCTGGAAGTGGAGGGCCGCCCGATCCCGGTTATAAAGTTGGCCGAAGACATAGTGTGGTTTGAATTCACATCAATCTGCGAAGGTCCTCGCAGTCAAAATGACTATATCGATATTGCCTGTGAGTTTCACGCGGTGATGATAAGCAATATCCCGCTGCTAGGTGGTATCAATGACGACGCGGCGCGGCGCTTTATCAATCTGGTCGATGAATTCTATGACCGCAATGTAAAGTTGGCCATTTCTGCCGCGGAACCCCTAGATACACTGTATTCTGGTGGTCGATTGGGCTTTGAGTTTCAGCGTACCCAGAGTCGGCTTTTGGAGATGCAGAGCCATGAATATCTGGCGCGGCCCCACCGACCATAAAAAAGTTAAACTTTACTGCACACAGGCCTTGCACAACGTCCCAGTGGTCATTACAATTCGCACCCTTTTTTGGGATCCCCCAAAGCCAGGCAGGATAAGATGAAAACATTTAGCGCTAAAGCAGAATCAGTACAACGCGACTGGTATATCGTAGACGCCGAGGGCAAAACCCTGGGTCGTCTGGCCGTTGAGATTGCGACACGTTTACGTGGCAAGCACAAGCCAGAATATACTCCACATGTCGATACAGGTGACTACGTTGTCGTGGTTAACGCCGAGAAGGTCGGTGTGACAGGCAACAAAGCCAAAGGCAAGATTTATTACTCCCACACCGGTTACCCAGGTGGCATTAAAGATATCTCCTTTGAGAAGTTGATTGATAAAGCGCCTGAGCGTGTTATCCAGTCAGCGGTCAAAGGAATGTTGCCGCGCGGACCTCTCGGCCGGGAAATGTTTAGAAAGCTCAAGGTTTATGCTGGTATGGAACATCCCCATGCTGCGCAGCAGCCTCAGACACTCGAACTGTAAGGGAAAGGGACCATGGCAGATACTCAATTTTATGGCACTGGACGTCGAAAGACATCAGCAGCCCGCGTTTTCATGAAATCTGGAAACGGCAACATCACCATTAACAACCGTGCTATTGAAGTTTACTTCGGTAGAGAAGTAGCGCGAATGATTGTTCGTCAGCCTTTCGAGATTGTCGATATGGTTGAGAAGTTCGATCTCAATATAACTGTCGCTGGCGGTGGTAACTTTGGTCAGGCCGGAGCAATTCGCCACGGCATCGCCCGCGCGCTAGTTAGCTACGACGAAAATCTACGTCCATCACTGCGCAAAGCAGGCTTTTTGACTCGTGATGCACGTCAGGTTGAGCGTAAGAAAGTAGGTCTGCACAAGGCGCGTAAGCGTCCTCAGTTCTCAAAGCGTTAATCTCAGCCTCAAAAGAACAGCCCGACTCATTGGTCGGGCTTTTTTTTGTCTTTTTTTTAGCATTAAAATCAGTGAGTTAACCTATTTCAGGCCAATGCCACTATTGCGTAAAAAACGGCTTTCCGTTAAAATTCACCGCTTTTTTTCATTGACGCGCGAGTCCGTGTGTTTTGAATTCCATTTTTGAAGTTTTAGGGAGAACGTCATGACTAGTGACGGTGTCAACCATAGTCGCCGCAAATTTTTGCTTGGTGCTACCTCTGTAGTTGGTGGTGCTGGCGTAGTAGGTGCGGCGATACCTTTTGTTTCATCTTGGCAGCCCAGCGCAAAAGCGAAAGCTGCTGGTGCCCCAGTAAAAGTAAATATTTCCAAGCTGGAAGTCGGTGGTCGTCTTGTTGTTGAGTGGCGCGGTAAGCCAGTTTACATCGTACGTCGCGATGCCGCGGCTCTGGCTACCATCGATACATTTAGCGAGGGTATCCTCAAAGATCCCGCCTCTGAAAGTGCTGCTCAACCAGACTATGTCGCTGGTAGTGCCCGTACTCTGACTGGTAAGGAAGAGTTTCTGGTTCTGGTCGGACTCTGTACCCATCTGGGTTGTGCCCCTATGTATCGCCCCGATGTCGGTGCGGTAGATCTGGGTGGCGATGCCTGGTTGGGAGGATTTTTCTGTCCCTGCCACGGTTCCAAGTTTGATCTGTCCGGTCGTGTATATGCCGGTGTTCCTGCACCGACTAACCTCGAAATTCCGCCCCATGTGTATGAGTCGGATGATGTTTTGATTATTGGTATAGATTCGGAGGTTGCGTAATGAGCAATGAAACTGGTTTTGCCGCATGGTTAGACTCGCGTATGCCAACGCTCAAGCGCGAGTGGAATCGGCATATGGCGGAGTACTACGCGCCTAAAAACTTTAACTTCTGGTACTACTTCGGCGTCCTGTCGATGGTGGTTCTGGTTATTCAGCTGATTACCGGTATCTGGCTGTTGATGAGCTATCAGGGCTCTGCTGAACAGGCTTTTGCGTCAGTTGAGTACATTATGCGAGATGTAGATCTCGGCTGGATAATTCGCTACGCGCACAGTACAGGTGCGTCTGCGTTCTTTATCGTCGTCTATATGCATATGTTCCGCGGCCTGATGTATGGCTCTTACAAGGCGCCGCGAGAGTTGGTATGGATCTTTGGTATGACTATCTATGTAGCGCTGATGGCAGAAGCCTTCTTGGGTTACGTACTGCCTTGGGGACAGATGTCCTACTGGGGCGCTCAGGTAATTATCAGCCTGTTTGGCGCGATCCCAGTGGTGGGTGAAGATATTGTGCAGTGGATTCGCGGTGATTACCTGATCTCAGGAATTACCCTCAATCGCTTTATGTCACTTCATGTTGTGGCGCTGCCAATCATTCTGATTGCATTGGTGGTTATGCATATTATTGCCTTGCACGATGTCGGCTCAAATAACCCTGATGGTGTCAGTATCAAGAACCACAAAGACAAAGACGGCAACCCGATTGATGGTATTCCGTTCTTCCCGTACTTTGTGATTCACGATCTGGTGCCCATTGTAGTGTTCCTGTTTGTGTTCTGTGCGATTCTGTTCTTTATGCCTGAGATGGGTGGCTACTTCCTAGAGCATGCTAACTTTGAGATAGCTAATTCATTGAAGACTCCTGAGCATATTGCCCCAGTCTGGTATTTCACACCTTACTATTCAATGCTCAGAGCAGTTCCAGATAAGCTCGGTGGCTTTATTATTATGGCTGCGGCAATCGCCATTCTGTTTGTACTGCCCTGGTTGGATAGAAGCCCAGTGCGCTCGATACGCTACAAGGGTATCGTCAGCCGTATCGCAATCTTGGTATTGCCCGCTGTGTTTATTATCCTCGGTTATCTAGGTGTTAAAGCGCCGACGCCAGAGCGTACCTTCCTGGCACAGATCTGTACTGTTCTGTACTTTGGCTACTTTATCGGTATCTACTTCTGGACCAGAATGGAAACCACTAAGCCTGAGCCAGATCGCATCACCATGGATGGCGGTATCGGATTCTGGAGAAGCATAGGCGCAGTATGTGTCGTTGCTGTACTGGTGGTTCTGCCGCTCAAAGCTGTAGGTGCCGAAAGCGGTAAATCCTGCGGCAGTATCGACTGTGAGCCTTTTGAAGCGCAGCTGTCTAATGATGCGTCGTTGCAAAACGGCGCCAAGTTAGCGGTTAACTTTTGCATGGGCTGTCACTCATTTAAGTATTCGCGCTGGGAGCGCGTTGCTAACGATATCGGTATTCCCAACCAGATGATGATGGATAATATGATTTTTACTGGCCAGAAAATCGGCGAGTTGATGAATATTGCCATGCCCTCCGATGGTGCTAAAGATTGGTTTGGTGCCACGCCTCCAGATCTAACATTAGTGGCTAGAGCGCGTTCACCAGAGTGGATCTATACCTATCTGACCAACTTCTATGCCGATCCGTCGCGTCCCTTGGGTGTAAACAATCGTGTCTTTAAAGATGTGGGTATGCCCCATGCTCTGCTGGACTTGCAGGGCTTGCCTGAATGCGCGCCCGGCCCAGTGCTGGCCGCCAATGGCGGTATCAAGCGTGACCTGATGACTGGTGCAGATATTCTCGATGACCCCTGTGGTCGTTTTGAAATCAATCAAACTGGCACCATGTCGGTAGAGAAATATGAGGTTGCCGTTTATGACCTGGTTAACTTTTTGACTTATATCGCTGAGCCAATGGCCGAGCAGCGCAAACATATCGGTAAGATGGTTTTGTTGTTTCTGCTACTATTGTTAGTACCAACAGTGTTACTGAACCGCGAGTACTGGAAAGGCATTCACTAAACTTTCCAGTCCGCCCAGGCTGCTTACGTCTGTTGTGGTAGAGGGTGGCCTTCGGGTTATCGGCTATGGGCAGAGTAATTCTGCCCTTTTATTTACTTTTAAAAATGTGAGGTTGTTGTGCGACGATCATCGATGACATTGTTTTCTGATCCTACTTGCCAGTATAGCCATAGAGTGCGCATTGTACTCGCGGAGAAAGGCGTTACTGTTGATATCGAAGATATCGAAGCCAACGCCGTTACTGAAGAAATCCTTGAGGCTAATCCCTACGGTACACTGCCGACTCTGGTCGATCGTGATCTAGCCCTGTATGAGTCTAAGGTGGTTATGGAGTATCTGGATGAGCGTTTTCCGCATCCACCACTGTTGCCTGTTTATCCGGTAGCTCGAGCGCAGAGCCGTCTGTGGATCTACCGCATTGAGCGCGACTGGTGTACCTTGATCGACCAGATCGTGGCTAGCCCAGATAGCAAAAAAGCCGAGGCAGCACGCAAAGAATTCCGTGAGTCATTAATCGGTGTAGCCAGTATTTTTGCCGATATGGATTTCTTTATGAACGAAGAGTTCACGCTGGTCGATTGCTGCCTGGGGCCTATGCTCTGGCGCCTACCTCAGTTGGGTATCGACTTGCCCAGCAACCGTCAGGTGAAGCCTCTACTCGACTATATGGATCGCCTGTTTGCGCGGCCCTCTTTTGAAGAGAGTCTGACCGACCTCGAACGTGAGATTCGCGGCTAGTATGAAGATGCGGTCGAATCGTTCCTACCTGTTAAGGGCTTTCTTTGACTGGATAGTAGATAACGACTGCACGCCTTACATTGTTGTCAATGCACATTATCCCGGTGTTGAAGTGCCCCAGGACTTTGTCACCGACGGGCAGATAGTGCTCAATATTGCGCCTCGCGCAGTCACCAATTTCGATATGAATCACGAGTTTGTTCAGCTCTCCACTCGATTCAGTGGTATGCCTATCGATATTTATCTACCCATTGGTGCGGTAATGGGCATTTATACCCAAGAAAATGGGCAGGGTATGGTGTTTGAACCAGAGACTGATGACGATACACCACCCCCCGCACCACCCAATGGCCCCAAAGTGGTCAAAACCAAATCTGATAAATCCGCGTCAAAACCTGTCACCGATATAGGTGCAGGAAAGTCAAAACCCTCATTGCGCGTGGTTAAGTAAGTCCTTTTTCTTTAAATTCAGAATGGAGTTCTCAATGTCTCAAGCTATCGCTATTTTATCTGCAGCACGCACACCTATGGGCGGCATGATGGGCAGTTTGTCCTCAGTACCTGCCCCTGACCTTGGTGCAGTCGCCATTCGCGCCGCCTTGGAGCGCGCCGGATTACATTCTGATCAACTCGATGAAGTGATTATGGGCTGCGTGTTGAGTGCAGGATTGGGTCAGGCTCCAGCGAGGCAGGCGGCACTGGCGGCGGGCGTAAGCAAGGCAACGGCCTGTACCACCGTCAACAAAGTCTGTGGCTCGGCCATGATGTCCGTGATGATGGCTGGCAATGCACTGCGCGCTGGTCAGTCAAAGGCGATTGTTGCCGGCGGTATGGAGAGCATGAGCAGGGCGCCTTATCTGATTCCTCAGGGACGTCAGGGCTATCGTTTCGGCAGTGCCGAGATGTTGGATCATATTCAATACGATGGTTTACAGGACGCCTATCAGGGTGTCCCCATGGGCAATTTCGCTGAGAGCTGTGCCAATAAATACGACTTTAGTCGCGAGCTTCAGGACGACTACGCCATCGAGTCGCTGCGCCGCGCCAATGCCGCGATTGAGCAGGGTCTCTTTAGTGCCGAAATTGCCCCCGTCACCATCACCAGTCGTCGGGGCGAAACGGTCGTAGATACTGATGAGCAACCGGGCAATGCTCGACCTGACAAAATTCCACAGTTGCGTCCCGCCTTCCAAAAAGACGGTACCGTCACCGCTGCCAACGCCAGCTCAATATCCGATGGCGCAGCTGCATTAACTCTGATGATGGCCGATGAAGCCGCGGCTCAGGGCTTAAAACCTATCGCTTTGATCCATGGTTATGACCAGTCATCTCAAGAGCCAGAATGGTTTACCACTGCGCCTGTCAGCGCCATCAATAAAACATTGACGCGGGTTGGTTGGTCGGTGGCTGATGTTGATATTTGGGAAGTGAACGAGGCCTTTGCTGTGGTAGCTATGGCGGCCATGAAAGAGCTCGGAATTGACCACGACAAGCTGAATATTAATGGCGGTGCCTGTGCACTGGGTCATCCGATTGGTGCCAGCGGATCGAGAATTATTGTCACGCTGATTCATGCGTTGCAACAGCGCGGTGGCAAAAAGGGTATTGCCAGTCTGTGCATTGGCGGCGGCGAAGCCACCGCAATGGCGATTGAGCTGGTTTAGATTATCGTCTCAATCTAGGCCTCTGAACAGCAGTAGTCAGGGGCCTGTTGTCTGAGTCTCTAGTCGACGTATTCGAAGACCTTAACGACCTTTCTTACGCCACTGCTTGAGCGCGCAATATTGGCCGCCGCTTCACCATCTATCTGTCGTACCTTGCCCATCAAATAAATCACACTATCTTCGGTAACGACCTGCAGATCTGAGGCCTTGATCTGCTTATCAAAAGCCAGTTTGGTTTTGATTTTGGCGGTTAGCAGCGAGTCATTAGTGCGCGATACCATGGAGCTTTTGCCACGCACCTGCAATTCATTATGAACCTGACGCACACCGTTGAAGTCTCGGGCGACATCTCCTGCCAGAACCTTCATCTCGGCACTTGGCACTTCGCCAGTTAGCAGCACGATCGAGTTAAAGACATTGACATTGACATGGGACTTATTCAGCCGCTCATCGGCCTTTTTAATATTGACGCCGATATAGGTATCCATTTTGAGATCATTAATATTGGTGCCGACACTGGTATCTGTGGGGTCTGTCTCAATCGGGCCCTCGGTGACTGAATTGACCACAGTGGTACAGCCGGTCAGCACAAACAGTAGCGCTAAAATTGGGGTTAACTGTCGCATTTACTCTCCTCCAAAAATCTGATGATCAATCAGTGCACTGATGCACTGGATTATTTGAAACTGTGCCGCCGCTGTCAGCTGACCTGAAAACTCAGCACAACTGATCTGCACATCATTGTAGCCGAGACTGGCGGCTAATAAATCGTCATTAGCTGCAGAGAGCAGCACAATAGACATATCTTTTTCGATTGCTGTTTCAATAACACTAATTAACGGTGGGCTATTACCACCGGCGCTGACGACTAATAGCACATCAGCACTGCGCGCATGGATATTCAGCACCTGTGAGAAGCGCTGATTGCCCGAATTGTTCTCGGCCATTTTATTGATATTCAGGGCCGGAAATCCAGGCCGCTCAATTTCAAAACCCAGAGCCAGATAATCAGAAAATAGTTGCGCCAGCAGGGCTGCGGACTTGTCTCCGCAGGTGAAGATACTATTGCCGGCCAGCAGCGCCGCGGTCACTTTCTCAGCGGCATTGGCAATGGACTCAGCGAACGCATCGCCAACCACCATGCTGGTCTCGATCTGGCTCTGAAAATGTTTAAAAATCTGCTGATCCATAATGTCCAACTCAAGCTAAGATATGTTTAATCCAGTTAAGTTTAAAGCCGGATTGATTGCTCGACTCAGGGCTGATAGCCACTGCATCGAACCGTACCACTCTGTCCTCACCGATGCGCCGATACTGCATATAAGCCAGTGCCGCTGCCGTTAGCCGTGCGCATTTATGGCGAGTAATTGACTCCTCTGCACTGCCGAACCTTACGGATTTTCGGAACCTGACCTCGACAAACACCAGCTCTTTATTATCCTGCATTATCAGATCAATTTCGCCTCTGCGAGTACGAAAATTGCGTTCCAACAACATTAAACCCTGATTTAACAAATAGTCGCAGGCTAGTTGCTCAGCCGCGGCGCCAGATAACAGCATCTTACTTGCACGATCCATCGCGTTTTCCTCACTGTCCATAGTGCGGTTGACCAACTCTTCCAAGCGGCACTTAAATCAGGGCTGAATCTCACTGACTTTTCCGCGTTGGAATTTGGCCCATTTGCCCTGTCGTTTGATAATACCATCGGACAGTGACAGTAAGCCGGTTGAGCCAAATATAGGTATTGCGCGCTCTGAGGTTAAATTTGGCAGATTTCTATGCAGTAAAAAAGCATCGTAACCCATAGCGTAGAGATGACGATAAGCAATATGCAGGCGTTGATCTGGTTGCAGCTGGCTGGGCATCTGTCCGGGCAATGTCCAAGGCATAGCGACAAATTCGACGCCAGAGAGGTCCCGGTCTAATCCCACCTGCTCGGTGCCATTATAAATATGCGAGGTGGCAACCACTGGAATATCAGAGGCGTAGAGAAAATCTAGCGCCGGTTTAATCTGGCGCGCTCTAACCGGGTACCCGAGCACCACCACCAGATCAATATCCTGGCGTCGGCGCGCGGTAAACTGCACTCGACTATTAATAAAGCGCTTGAGCTGCAGGCCGCGCTCCTCACTGAGATCTATTTGCAGAGGCGCTTTTAGCAGCGGGGTAAAATCATTCACCGACGTTGGATAGGGGACAGTCGCTAAAACAGCGCCTCCCATATCAGCCCAGTACTGATTAAAAAATTCACTGGAGCGATTTCCCCAGTTATTGTCCGGGGCGATAAGCACAATATTGCGCTGGCCCCTCTGCCAGGCACGATCGGCAATTTGTCTCATTTCATCCAGAGGTGAGAGACCAAATTGAAATAAATTTGTCACCTGAAGGCCGGTACTGTCGTCAGTGCGGTTAAGGCTGATGGTCGGTACCGGTAATTCGGGCACTGTGAGAAGCGCTGCGACCTCAGACTGACGCATCGGCCCTACAATGACCGCGGCACCATCATCCACCGCATTGTTATAGGCCTTCTGTACCGACTGCACAGAGGTATCGTAGATACGCACTCTGGGCGCATCAGCTGGCAGTCCATCGGCCTGAGCCAATAGCTCATAGTAAGCCCCCATAAAACCATCTAATAATGTATAACTGGGCACTTCATATTGTTCTTGCAGGGGCAACAGCAAGGCTACCTGAGCTGGCGGTGCCGAGTATTTAAATCCTTTGCTAAAGGGCGTTGGTGGTGTGAGGGCGGCGGGGTGAGTTTTCCAGCGCAGCTGCCACCTGTTGAATTGCTGGATTTGAGCCTGCTGGCTGCTTTGATGCTTGCGGCATAGTTCGGCCAGCTGAAGCCAGCCCGCGAGTCTTACATTCTGATGATTCTGGCCCTGCTGCAGGAAAGCATAGGAAAGCTGATTGAGCTGACGCCATATCTTATTGTGAATTTCGCGCACCTCAGATTTTTTGGTCAGCATCCGAGCCAGCTGAATAGAGGTGATCAGGCTCTGCTCAAAATTGCCCAGCGCAAAATTGGCATCTGACTTCAGGCTGAGAGTGCGCAGGCGCAGTTCGCGATCAAATGTTGCACTCAAAAATATAAATCGATCGGTTTCAAACCAGGCCGCGGCCCTGGCCCAGTTGGCGAGAATTAAATCAAGCTCAATGCCGAGCAGGCTATATTCAATAAATTGTGTGTCACTCAGATTATCTGCATTAATGCGCGCCAACACATCGGTGCTTTGAGCTATATCACCAGCATTGGCAATCAGGCCAGCTGCGGTGAGAATCAGACTATCTGACTGCTCCGATAGTTCGGCTTCCAGCAGCATCTCTGCCGCTTTTTCGAGCACCGAGATGTCGGGGGCATCGATGGTGTTAATAGCCGGAGCTCTCACTGTATCTGTGGTTGGCGCACAGCCCCCAATTAAGGCTAAGATGCACCCCGCAAAGGCAATCAAACGTAGAGCTTTTATAGTCATGAATTCAAATCAGTCCGGTACGTTGTATATCGTCGCCACACCCATAGGCAATCTGGGTGATATGGTACCCCGCGCAGTGGAGACTCTCCAGTCTGTCAGTGTAATTGCCTGCGAAGATACTCGCCACAGCAAAAAATTGCTCGACCATTTCAGTATAGATAAGCCCTGTGTGGCCTACCATGACCATGCCGACAAAAGCAGCAGTTATAAAATTCTCAGGCGTCTGGGCGAGGGAGATGATATTGCATTAATCTCCGATGCCGGTACACCACTTATTTCAGATCCCGGCTACAGATTGGTGTCAGAAGCCCGCCAGCAAGGCTACAGTGTCGTCCCTATTCCCGGTGCCTGTGCTGCTATTTCCGCGCTCAGTGTCTCGGGTTTGCCTACCGATAGCTTTCGCTTTATTGGCTTTTTACCGGCCAAAAGCAGTCAGCGCAAAACAGCTCTGGGTCAATTTAAAGCGGGAGCTGAAACCATGGTCTGCTATGAGGCACCTCATCGTATCCTCGATACCATCAGCGATATGGTGGATGTGTTCGGTAGAGACAGACCTAGCTTTATGGCCCGCGAGATCACCAAGAAATTTGAAACCTATCTGCATGGCACCTTAGACGAGCTGTTACAGCAGGTATCTGCAGACAGCAACCAACAGCGCGGCGAGATAGTTTTGGTGGTTGGCGGCGAGACCGGCCCCAGTGATCTGAAATCGGTGGATGCAGAGAAAATTATCGGTCTATTGATAAAGGAACTACCTCTGACCAAAGCCGCTTCCATCGCCGCCAAAATTACCGGCGGTGATAAAAAGCAGCTTTATAACCTGGCGCTGTCTCTGCAAAAAAAATAGCTGCTTATTTCATAGCCTGAATATCGGCCACCGTCAGCGCCGTCATATTAAAGATGCCGCGGGATGAAACCGATGGAATCACAATATGGGCCGGCTTGCGGAAACCGTTGATAAACGGCCCGATTAGCAGCGCATCGGTCATTGACCGAATCAGTCCCATGGCAATATTCGCAGCATCCAAATTAGGCATAACCAAGACATTGGCGCGACCATTAATATTGGCTTGAGAGTAAACCGTGTCGCGCAGTTTTGGGTTCAGTGCACTGAGTACATGCATCTCACCATCGACCTGCAGACTGGGGTAGGTTGCGCGCAGTATCTCACCGGCACGGCGGACCTTTTTCGCCGATGGATTGTTCGATGTGCCAAAGTTGGAGTGCGACAGCAGTGCGACCTTGGGCTCAATGCCAAAGCGCTTTACCAAATCAATGCTGGCCTCGGTAATTTGCACCAGTTCCTCAGTGCTGGGGTCCACATTCATCGCCGTATCGGCTAAAAATAACGGTCCATCAGGCATCAGCAATACTGCCGCAGAGGAGACTAACTGATCCTTATTTTCCGGCCCCAGCAGATGCATAATCTCGCGCAGATGGAAATCAAAACGCCCGACCTTGCCGCAAATAAGACCATCGGCTTCATCGCGAGCCACCATCACAGCAGCAATAGCAGTATTGTCATCACGCATAATCTTGCGCGCAGCATCCACAGACACACCGTTGCGCCCGACCATTTCGTGGTAGTAGGCAGCGTATGCCTCGTGGCTATCATTGTTGCTGGGATCAAATATCTCGACCTCATTGTCGAGATCAATACGCAGACCCAGGCGATCTATCTTCACTTCCATACCAGCGCGACGACCGATCAGAATAGGCTTGGCAATATTTTCGTCGAGCACTGCCTGAACAGCCATCAACACATCGTCATTTTCGCCTTCGGCATAGACAATTCGTGCCGGTGATTTTTTTGCCACCTCAATAATCGGCTGCATAAACAGGCCGGCCTGATTGACAAATTCATGTAGCGTTTGGCGGTAGGCTTCGAAGTCTTCAATGGGCCTGGTTGCAACACCACTTGCCATTGCCGCCTTAACCACAGCCATAGGCACATCCTCAATCAGGCGTGGATCGAACGCTTTGGGAATTAAATAATCGGGGCCAAACTTGAGCTGTTCATCGGCATAGGCCGCGGCGACCACATCAGAGGTCTCTTTGGTGGCCAGATCAGCAATTGCTTTTACTGCGGCCATTTTCATCTCTTCATTAATCGTCGAGGCACCACAGTCCAGCGCGCCGCGGAAAATAAATGGGAAGCACAGAACATTGTTGACCTGATTGGGGTAGTCGGAACGACCCGTCGCCAAAATTGCATCAGGGCGAGCGGCCATCGCCTCTTCCGGCATAATCTCAGGGACCGGATTCGACATTGCCAGAATAATAGGCTTCTCACCCATTTTCTTTAGCAGCTCACCATTTAATACCCCGGGGCCAGATAGACCCATAAACAGATCAGCGCCCTCGATTGCATCTTCAATGGTGCGGTCGCTGGTTTCGATGGCATAGCCTTCTTTCCACGGATTCATACCCTCTTTGCGTCCGGCGTAGATAACTCCAGTGCGATCAATCATACGCACATTTTTCTTTTGCAGGCCCATACTCACCAGTAAATCCACGCAGGCAATACTGGCAGCGCCCGCACCAGAAACCACCAGTTTTACATCTTCAAACTTTTTCTCGACGATACGCAGGCCGTTGTATATCGCTGCGGCGGCAACAATCGCTGTGCCGTGCTGGTCATCGTGAAAGACCGGAATTTTCATGCGTTCGCGGAGTTTGTTCTCGACCATAAAGCATTCTGGCGCCTTGATATCCTCCAGGTTTACACCGCCAAATGTGGGTTCGAGACTGGCAATAATATCCACCAGCTTATCCACATCGGTTTCATCGACTTCAATATCAAACACATCAATATTGGCAAACTTTTTAAAGAGAACGGCTTTACCTTCCATGACTGGCTTCGACGCCAGCGGGCCAATATTTCCCAGCCCCAATACCGCAGTACCATTAGTGATTACCGCAACCAGATTGCCCCGCGCCGTTACCGATGCAACATCGGTAGGATTGTCTACGATCAGTTCGCAGGCATGTGCCACACCGGGTGAATAGGCTAGGGACAGGTCTCTTTTATTGGCCAGTGGTTTGGTAGGCCTGATTTCCAATTTTCCGGGCAGCGGGTGGGTATGATACTTAAGTGCGCTCTCTTTAAATGAATCAGTCATATTGAGGTATTCCTGTTTGCAACAGCGAGTTATTATTGGCAACGAGTCTAACTCTGAGCTGGAGAAATAGCTATGTGATCAGCGGTTATGCCTGCGATAATGCCTATACGAAAAATGAATATAAAAACAAATAGTAGTAAAAACTTGGAGCATCATAGTGATAAAAAACAGGGAGGCATTTGCAGTGGTCAGGATGGCTTTAATTGGTATCTTGTTATGGAGCAGTTCCATCTGTGCGCAAAATGATATTGCGCGCAACCTTTTTGCTGATTACAAATCTGCAATTTTACAAATTCGTATTATCGACCTTACCTCTGGTAGTAAAAGTACTATCGGCTCAGGTTTTCCGGTCGATAACTCAGGACTTATAGCCACCAATTATCATGTGATCCAGCTGGCTGCGACCAAGCCACAGCAGTACCGTATCGAATACCTGACCGAGACCAATAAGGTTGGCGAACTCCGACTTGTTGATGTCGACGTAATCAATGATCTAGCGCTGGTGCAAGCTGTGGATTTCGATGGCGAGTCTATGCAGTTGGCGAATCGAGAACCAGAAATTGGCATGCCAGTTTATGCGCTGGGCAACCCTCTAGACTTGGGTCTCACCGTGGTGCCCGGCACCTACAACGGCATAAATAGAGCCAGCTATCATCCCCGTGTCCATTTCACCGGTTCCCTGAATCCTGGAATGAGCGGCGGCCCAACCATGGATAGGGAGGGGCGAGTTGTGGGTATCAATGTGGCAACCGCTGGAAACCAAATCAGCTTTTTGGTTCCAGTGCGCCGGCTGCAAGCACTGGTCAGCGATTATCGCGCCAGAGGTGCAGCGATAGAAAATATGCAGCAGCGAATTGGTGAGCAACTGATGGCCGATCAGCAACAAAAATTCACTGCTCTGTTTGCGCGCAACTGGCAGGGTATCGGACTCGGTGAAGCACAGGTTTTAGATGAGCTGGCTCCTTTTGTTAAATGCTGGGGCGGTTCCAATAGTTCCGATGAAAAAGCTCAGTTTCTAAGTGCCGATCGCTCCTGTCGCAGTGAAGACAATATCTATATGACCTCAAACTTTGCGACAGGTATTTTGGAGTATCAATTCATCTGGCTCGAGGCCGATCAGTTAAACAGCTGGCAGTTTTATAACTATTACGAAAGGCTGTTCGGTGATTTTGCACCCGGTAATCGCGCCGGCGAAGAGGATGTTACCGACTTCCAATGTGATCATGGATTTACTCAGAAGCCCAGTGGTCGGCAGAGTAAAAGTGTCTTCTGTCTGCGCGCCTACAAGGATTATCCCAAGCTCTATGACGTACTGTTTTTACAGGGTTCGGTGGACGATAAAGAGAGGGCACTTATCAGTCATTTTACCCTTGCAGGGGTTAGCCAAGAAAATGCACTGACCTTCACAGGAAAGTTTATGGAGGTGTCCCAATGGCAGTAATTATTGAGGTGCTCGGCTGGGGCGGCAAGCGTCGTAAGTACTTTAAAGTGGATGCCGACCAAGTCAGTATTGGTCGTGGCTACGACAATGATATTGTTTTATCGGACCCCCATATCTCAGCCAATCATCTGCGTTTAAATGCCTGTGGTGAAGGTTGGTCAATTACTGATCTCGACAGTCTCAATGGCCTGCAGGTGATAAAGAACCCAAGCACGGATGAGCGTATTTTTACCTCTGGTGCAGAAATTAAACTGGGACGAACTAAATTACGCCTCGTGTCTGAGAGCCATCCCCTTGAAGATACCAAGATGCTGCATCGGCTTGAGCGCGACACCAGCAAGCTCAATCGGTTGTCGGTCTGGTTACCGCTGCTAGTTATGGTGTTTGTCACTCAGTTAACCTCTGTCTACACCAGCACATTGGCAGAATGGGAATGGAAAAATACCATACCGGTGATTATCAGTGCCCAGTTAGTTATCTTTATCGGTGCAATATTTTGGTCACTGGTGGGCCGCCTGGTGAGGCAGGAAGCACATTTTTTGGGTCAGTACAGTCTGATTCTGCTGGCCTCCTTATTATTTACCGGTTGCGGTTGGCTGCTATCCACCCTGAGCTATAACTTCAGCTCGGTGCTGTTCGGTGACATGGCGCAGCAGTTAGTGTCCATGAGTATTCTCTTTTTACTGCTCAGTGCTAATTTGGCGCTAGCAACCAATCTGTCATCGCGGGCGCGCTGGAGTGGCTGTGCCGCATTTGTTGGTGTCATCCTGATAATAGGCTCGATTGGACAGATGAAGAGCTGGGATGAATTTTCCCCATTCCCACAATATTCTAGTACACTCAGTGCCCCGCCATTACTCGTGGTTAAGGGCCAGACAACGGAACAATTTCTGGCTGATATAGTTCCGTTATTTCAATTAGCGGATAAAGCGGCTCTGGAAAAATAATAATAATTCGCACTTTAGAGGAAAAATTTTGGAACAACTTATCAATGATCTCAATGGTATCGTTTGGAGCTCGGCGCTAGTTTATCTGTGTCTGGGTTCAGGCCTGTATTTCTCTGTTCGCACTCGGTTTCTGCAGGTGCGTCATTTTCGTCATATGGCTAAATTGATCTTCGATGGTCGCAGTTCTGACTCCGGTGTGTCCTCTTTTCAAGCGCTGGCTATGTCCCTGTCTGGGCGGGTAGGCACAGGTAATATTGCCGGTGTCGCCACCGCGATTGCGATGGGTGGTCCCGGTGCGGTGTTCTGGATGTGGATGGTCGCCTTTCTCGGTGCATCGACTGCCTACGTCGAAGCCACATTAGCGCAGATATACAAAGAGAAAGATGACAACGGTATGTACCGTGGTGGCCCTGCTTACTATATTGAAAAAGCCATGGGACAGAATTGGTATGCCTGGTTATTTGCCGCATCTACCATTATCGCCATGGGTTTCTGCCTGCCGGGAATTCAGGCCAATAGCATTGTGATGGCGATGGATAATGCCTGGAGCGTGCCGCCGGTTGCTACCGTCGCATTTCTCTGTGTCACTCTGGCATTAATTGTTTTTGGCGGTGTAAAACGCATTGCCCACTTTGCGCAGATTGCCGTGCCTGCGATGGCAGTGGGTTATATTCTGATTGCACTGATAGTGATTGGCGCCAATATAGACGCAGTGCCCGCCATGGTAAAACTTATTTTTAATAGCGCCTTTGGTATGGAGGCTGGATACGGTGCCATTATTGGTATGGCCGTACAGTGGGGCGTAAAGCGTGGTATTTATTCTAATGAGGCTGGGCAGGGTAGTTCACCCCATGCCGCAGCGGCAGCGGAGGTCTCGCACCCGGTTAAGCAGGGGTTGGTTCAGGCGTTCTCGGTCTATATCGATACATTGCTTATCTGCACAGCCACCGCGTTTATGATTTTGCTTACGGGACTCTACAATGTGCAGGGCGCCGATGGCGGTATGCTCTACGAGGGATTGGCTGGCGTTGCTGCTGGTCCAGGCTATGTTCAGGCATCCTTTGATACTATTCTGCCCGGCTTTGGCAGTGGTCTTCTGGCACTGTCATTACTGTTCTTTGCCTTTACGACCATTGTTGCTTATTACTATATTGCCGAAACCAATGTCATGTATATCAATCGCAAAGTGCACCGCGCCTGGCTGGTCTTTGCGCTCAAAGCACTGGTGCTGGGATCGGTAATCTATGGTGGACTCAAAACTGCGGCTGTTGCCTGGGCGCTGGGTGATGTTGGTGTCGGTGTGATGGCCTGGTTAAATATTGTGGCTATATTGATACTTCAAAAGCCGGCATTGGTGGCGCTTAAAGATTATGAGACGCAACTTGTGCGGGGCATCGACCCTGTATTTGATCCTGACAAAGCGGGTATTGGGAACGCCGACTTCTGGGTTGCAAAGTAACTCTACAAATTAAGACGGGTCGCTATCGACAGGTAGCGGCCAGCCACCCAACTCCTTCCATCGATTGACAATCTTGCAATACAGCTCTGCGGTTTTAACTGTGTCATAGAGTGCGCTGTGGGCATCGCGATTATTAAATTCAATTTTCGCGGCCTGACAGGCCTTAGCCAATACTGTCTGGCCATAGGCTAGTCCCGCTAGACTCGAGGTATCGAAACAAGAAAAGGGATGAAAAGGGCTGCGTTTAATTTGGTTGCGCTTTATGGCTGCATTGACAAAGCCCAGATCAAAATGGGCATTGTGTGCCACCATCACTGCGCGGGTGCAGCCAGACTCAGACACCTCTCGGCGAATGGGCTGAAATATTTCACGCAGCGCTTCACCTTCATCTTCCATCATGCGCTCGGGGTCATAGAGATCAATGCCGGTAAACTCCAGCGCCGCATCATCAATATTGGCGCCGGGAAAAGGCTCAATATTTTTACTGTAACTCTCTTTTATTTGCAGATTACCCTGAAAATCCATTTCTAAAATCACCGCGGCAATTTCCAGCAAGGCATCTTTTCGTGAGTCAAAGCCGCCGGTTTCAACATCCACCACCACGGGTAGAAACCCGCGAAAACGCTGTGCCATTTTTGTCGGGGCTAGAAGCTCTTCAGGCATTTCCATTAGCGGCTCATTTTCCAGTTTAGAGTGGTGCTCGCACCGAGTGGAACTAACTGTGAGCCATCATAGGCAATTGTCGCTGGCAACTCCCAGGGGTCACGCTTTAACAAAATGGTCTCGCTGTTGTAGGGCAGACTATAAAAATCTGCGCCATGTTTGCTGGCAAAGGCCTCTAGTTTATCCAGCGCATCCGCCTGTTCAAATACTTCAGCATAGAGTTCAATCGCGGCATGGTGACTATAACAGCCAGCGCAGCCACAGGAGCTCTCCTTCCTGCCCTGAATATGGGGGGCGGAATCTGTGCCCAAAAAGAATTTTTTATTACCGCTAGTAGCCGCCGCGATCAGTGCCTGTTGATGGGTATCTCGCTTCAGAATCGGCAGGCAAAAAAGATGCGGGCGAATACCACCAACCAACATATGGTTGCGGTTATAGAGCAGATGTTGAGGCGTGATTGAGGCGGCGACATTATCGTTGGCCTGAGCCACAAACTCAGTAGCTTCTGAGGTAGTGATATGTTCCAGAACAATTTTGAGGTTGGGGTAGTGCTGCACTAAACCGCGCAGGTGACGCTCAATAAATATCGCCTCGCGATCAAAAATATCGGTATCGATAGAGGTCACTTCACCGTGCAGTTGCAGCACCATGCCAACTTCCTGCATGGTTTCTAAAACCTGATGAATATTATTTAGGTTGGTCACCCCAGAATCAGAATTGGTGGTAGCGCCGGCAGGATAATACTTACAGCCATGAATAAAACCACATTCTTTGGCGGCGCGAATTTCATCTGGTGAGGTGTTGTCGGTCAGATAGAGAACCATCAGCGGCTGCCAATTTGATCCCTCTGGGCGCTGCGCCAAAATCCGATCGCGATAGGCGCTGGCCTCCGCTACTGTGGTCGCTGGAGGAGTTAGATTGGGCATAATAATACCACGGCCAAAGCATCGGGCCGCCGCTGGGACTGTGGTTTCGAGAGCTTGATGATCACGCAGGTGCAGGTGCCAATCGTCGGGTAGGATAATGCTGAGTTGATCCATTGAAAACAGTCCTTAAGTAGAGCGGTAATGCTACCGGAAACAGTAGCTTCATACGAGTATTTATGGAAAAGTAAGGTTTAAAAAAAGAGCCCTGCATGAACATAACAGTCCTTACCAACAGAGACCTTGCCAGCCATATCGTTCTGACCCGATTGGTACGAGACCTCGGTGATCATCAGCTGAGCATTTTTATATCTGAAAAAGTGGGGGCTGACCATCAGCTGCCACAACCATTGATGGATCTGGCGGCCTTTGAAAAACGACAGATCGCCGCTGCTGAACTGAGCTTTGACGATCTCGCTCGATTGGCAGGTTGCGAGTTGCAGGGCTTTGCTGATATTGACAATAGAGTGAATGGTCCAGAGGGACTGGCACGTATTTGCGCCAGTGCGCCAGAGCTTATTATCTCGGTGCGCTTTGGTTTGATTATTCGCGATGCGGTTATTGCCATGCCGCAGTATGGGGTGATCAATCTGCATTCTGGTGTGCTGCCCGACTATCGTGGTGTTATGGCGACCTTTAGAGCCATGCTCAACAATGAGCCAGAGATCGGTTCGACACTGCATTTTATTCAGGATGCGGGGGTGGATACCGGCGATATTATTTCTATCGCACGGGTTCCAGTGCAGACGAATAAATCCTATTTGGCCAATGTGCTCAGCCTCTATGCCGGTGGCTGCGCGCAAATTGTTGAGACTGTGGCCGAGATGCAATCGGGTCAGGTTATTGCCAGTCAGCCACAGCAGGGCCCAGCAGACTACTACAGCTTTCCCAGCGAGGATGAGCTGGAGGCATTTCTCAGTCGCGGTTATCGCCTGTTTGATCAGCGGGACAATTCTGCTCACAAGCAATACTAAAATCATCGCTGTTAGGGTAAAATCGCCACCTTATTTTCTCCAGCAAAGGATCTTGTTTCGTGTCAGACGTTAATAAAGTAGTTTTAGCCTATTCAGGCGGCCTGGATACTTCAGTCATTGTGAAATGGCTGCAGGAAGAATATAACTGCGAAGTGGTTACTTTTACCGCCGATATTGGTCAGGGTGAAGAGGTTGAACCCGCTCGCGCCAAAGCCGAGGCCCTGGGTGTAAAAGAGATCTATATTGATGATCTGCGCGAAGAGTACGCGCGGGATTTTGTGTTTCCGATGTTCCGCGCCAATACCATTTACGAAGGTGAGTACCTGTTGGGTACCTCTATTGCTCGTCCACTGATTGCCAAGCGTCTGATTGAAATTGCCAACGAAACCGGTGCCAATACTATTTCTCATGGTGCCACGGGCAAAGGTAACGATCAGGTGCGTTTTGAACTGGGTGCCTATGCGCTCAAACCCGGAATTAAGGTTATCGCACCCTGGCGTGAATGGGACCTCAACTCCCGCGACAAGTTAATGGATTACTGTGAAAAGCACAGTATTCCGGTGGAGATGAAGCGCGGTAAGAAATCGCCTTTCTCTATGGATGCCAACCTGCTGCATATCTCTTATGAAGGTGGCAATCTGGAAGATCCCTGGTCCGAAGCCGAAGACGATATGTGGCGCTGGACTGTGTCACCAGAAGAGGCACCGGACCAGCCGACCTACATGACCATCAGCTATGAAAAGGGCGATATTGTAGCCATTGATGGCAAAGCCATGTCAGCCGCCACAGTGATTGAATACTTGAATAAAGTGGCTGGTGCCAATGGCGTTGGGCGTTTGGATATTGTTGAAAATCGCTATGTGGGTATGAAGTCTCGTGGTTGCTACGAAACCCCAGCCGGTACCGTAATGATGAAAGCACACCGTGCCATTGAGTCATTAACCTTGGATCGCGAAGTCGCGCATATGAAAGATGAGCTGATGCCCAAGTACGCCAAACTGATTTATAACGGCTACTGGTGGGCGCCTGAGCGTTTAATGCTGCAGGCCGCGATTGACCAAACTCAGGATGTGGTCAATGGTGAGGTGCGCATTAAACTGTACAAGGGCAATGTCTGTGTTGTGGGCCGACAGTCGTCAAGCGACAGTCTGTTTGATGCCAATATTGCTACCTTTGATGATGATGGTGGCGCCTACAACCAGGCTGATGCAGAGGGCTTTATTAAGCTTAACGCACTGCGTTTACGTATTGCTGCCAATCGTGGACGCGATATGTAAGTCTGCACCACAGATATCTATGGCGATAGTCGCCAGTTAAAAAAGGTCTTCTAGTTTCTAGTCGGCGTTTTTTTACGTCCCCGATAAAGCATTTGACGAGGATTGACCCATATCAATGATTTAGCTCTATCTCTCAACCGATAATACCTATTCAAATAAGCAAAAAGCACGAGCAATAATTTCTCGGAAATTATCCATGTTGTCTATACTTTAGGCATACACAGATTTAGCTAAAGATGTATGTGACTTTTTAGTGATGATCGAGTTTAAGTGACGATCAAAGGAATAGATATGATCAGTGAGCGCGCTTCCGGTAACCCTCCGCAGTACAACACCAAAATCGTTAAACAATTCGCTCTAATAACAGTCGTCTGGGGCATAGTAGGAATGCTCGTCGGAGTGATTATCGCCGCTCAATTAGTTTGGCCAGAGTTAAACGTCGGGCCCTATCTGCACTTTGGCCGCCATGTTGGCGGGAGGTTGGTTTTCACATCATTTAGCACGCTGGTTACAGTCCCGCTCACTACGTCGGCTAATGGGACTGATCATTATATTTATGGGGCTGTGGATGCTTTTACAAATCCAACTGTCCAGTGCTCATGCGCATCACCATTAACACCAGAGACAAGGAGAGTTTTATGAAACAGAGCGGTTATAAAGTCCTAATGAGAGAGATTTTAGGCATTTGTTTTTTTCCTACGGCGACCTGGCGGCGACTGGCGAATCAGCCGGTAAAGGCAATTAAATGCAGATTGCTGACTGTATTAATTATGGCTGCAGTGCCGCCCCTGAGTTTTTATTTTGGCACCACCCATTATGGTTGGGAGGCCGGTGATCATATTGTAAAGATCACCCCAGATAGCGCTATACCACTTATGGTGCTGTTCTATCTTGCCTTGGTCAGCGCAGTTGTAGTGATTGGTGCAATGGCCCACTGGATGTCTAAAACCTACAACGCAGAAGACTCCTATCCAATCAAAGGTATGGTAATGATCGGCTACGCCTGTATGCCTATTTTTGTGGCTGGCATTTGCGCTTTGCGGCCTATTTGGTGGTTGGATATTATGATTGCCACCCTGATCTGTTGCTACACCATTCGCTTGATTTATATCGGCGTGCCGATACTGATGAATGTGCCGGAAGATCGCGGCACACTCAATACTAGCGCCCTTTTTGCGGTGGCTCTGGTCTATGCCGTCGCGGTATTGGTGGCTACAGTTATTCTCTGGGAATACGTTGCGTTGCCGGTGTTTATTGATGGCTAGTGAAAGGGTGCTTCTATAAGCCCACTGAGGACTTTACTCGTCAGTAAGACGATAATTGGACTACACTGGACCAATGAAAATAACTGTCCAAGATATCCAGCGGGCGCATGCGCGCATCGCGCCATATATCCACCGCACTCCAATTTTAGAGAGCCGCGCGCTGAATAAAATTATTGGCTGTGAGCTATTATTTAAGGCCGAAAATTTTCAAAAAATTGGTGCCTTTAAGGCGCGTGGTGGATGCAATGCGGTATTTTCGATGGACGAAGCGAGTCTGCAAAAAGGCGTGGTCACACATTCCTCCGGTAACCATGGTGCTGCGCTGGCCTGGGCTGCCGCATTGCGAGGTGCCCCCTGCACAGTAGTGATGCCAGAGAATGCACCCTCCGTCAAAATAGCCGCGGTTCAGGGTTATGGTGCCAAGGTACTTCTTTGTGAGCCGACCATGGCCGCACGCGAACTCGCGGTCGCCAATGCAATTGCGCAGCAGGGTTACACATTGGTCCATCCATTTGATAATGATTTAATTATTGCCGGTCAGGGCACGGCCGCTCTGGAGCTGTTAGAACAGGTCGATAAACCCGTGGATATTATTATAGCGCCAGTTGGTGGCGGTGGTCTTTTAGGCGGCACTGGTATCTATGCTAAAGGGATGAGCGATGCCCAGATTATAGGTGCGGAACCTGAAGGGGCCAAAGATACATGGTTGGGATTGAAGGCCGGCGAACGACTAGCCGAATACACCCCGAATACGATTGCCGATGGCCTGCGTGCCACTGTGGGTGTGCGCAATTTTGCAGCTATCACCGAGAACGTAGATGATATTTTACTCTGCTCAGAACAGCGTATTGTTGAAGCTATGCGTCTAATCTGGACCAGACTCAAAGTGATTATCGAACCTTCCTGTGCGGTACCACTGGCCGCGATTATGGATCAGCCAGAGCAGTTTCAGGGTAAGCGGGTGGCGATTATTTTAAGTGGTGGCAATGTGGACTTGGATGCTTTGCCCTGGTGAGATAGTTGCCTAGTAGTGAATTAAAATTCTGAATAAATATCCGTGCTAACATGCTTGCTGTTACTTTTATCCAGCTGTAATTATTATGACTCAACCAACTTATCCACGCTTCCATCTAGCCTTCCCCGTTACTGATCTTGAAGCCGCGCGCGGCTTTTATAACGGCACTCTGGGCTGTCCCACGGGCCGTGAATCCGATCGCTGGATCGACTTCGACTTCTTTGGACATCAGTTGGTGGCGCATTTAGTGGGCCCTGAAGATCACCCCTCCGCAGCAGCCAATACGGTGGATGGGCATGCCGTACCCGCCTCGCATTTTGGGGTGATTATGGAATGGGATCAGTATGAGCGAGCGGTGGAGATGATGAAGGCCAATGGTATCGATTTTGTGATTGAGCCCTATGTGCGCTTTGCAGGGCGCGAGGCTGAGCAGGCGACCTTGTTTGTGAAGGACCCAAGCAATAATCACTTGGAATTTAAGGCGTTTCGCAATATTGAGATGCTGTTTGCCAAGGATTTGGAAAGCTACTAGCAGGTATTCTCTCGGCTATTTTGTGCCCATTATCTTGCGCACGATCGCACGTTTTACCAGTCCTAATTTATCCCTATTTGGCAGGCTGGCCTGCTGAGCTTTTTCGACGCGCTGGGCATAATGCGTTTTGCGGCTGTAGTCGATAGTGATTTCTACAATGACCGGTTGGCCCTGAGCAGAGGTTTCGAGTGCGCGCCGCATAATGGTATCGATATCATGATTGTTGGCGATAGGAAAATAACCACATTCGAGCGCATCGGCAAAGCTGCCCCAGTTTATATGGCCGAGATTTTTATCCGCTGTGCGTTCGCTGTTATTAAATACGCAGTAGACCGTGCCGAGTTTTTCTCGCACGGCGGTTATGACTTCCATACCGCTAATAATCATAGCGCCATCACCGACTATGCCGACAATCTGTTTCTCCGGATTGGCTAGTTTGATGGCATTTACGGCGGGCACGCAGTAGCCCATGGCATTAAAGCTGCTGGGGCTAATAAAATCCTGATCGTTATTGATGGGCAGTAGTTCAGCGGCCAGAGCGCGGTGGCTGCCATAACCTGTCACGACTACTGCGTCATTATTGAGAACCTTAGCCAGCGCTGTAAAAAATACCGCCGGGTTTACTCGGCCTCTACTGTTGTGTTCTAGCCAGTTCTCTTGCAACTCAGCTTTGTCTTTGGCGATCTTCTGGATTATTTTTTTGGCAGTGGACGGGGCTTTTAAATCTATGCCGCTATTGTCATTGGATTGCAGCCTGTGCAACAGAGCTGGAATTGCACCTGCCTCAAGTTGTACAACCTGTTTGGGTAGCTCGGCATATTTAAGATCATTGTTATTGACCCCTATGCTGATTAAGCAGTCGCAATCTTTTAAGGCATGGCGTGCGCTTGGGTTGGCAATCAGTCCCCCATGCAATGGGTGTTCGGCAGGGAATGCGCTATTGCCCTGTAATGAAGTGCATACAGGTGCAGCTAGAAAATCGGCCAAAGCCATAATCTGTTGTTGGTGGCGGGCGGCGCCCCAACCCAGAAACAGGACGGGGTTTTCAGCAGCCAGTAGTTTTTGGGCGCTGATCTCCAGCTGCTCTTGATCTATCTGTGATTGATTGGCCGCGGATAAGTGTATCGGGAGTGGCGCCTCTAATTCATCTTTATGGACCTGCAGATTTATCGGTATCTCGATAAATACCGGCCCCGGTTTATCGCTGATAGCGATGAGTTGGGCTTCGAAAATACTGCTGACAATATTGTTGAACTCGCTGACTTTAAAGCTGGCTTTGGTTACCGGCTGCAATAGTTGCATTGGGTCTATGCCGTCGGTCGAGTCGTTTGCAGCTGGGCCACCGGCAATAATAAGCAGGGGAATACCTGAAATAAAAGCGTCGGCGATACCCTGGCTAATAATCGCATCAGCGGTAATAAGCACTGTGCCCACTTCAATTTCTGCTGCAGAGCGGCTTATGGCATCGGCCATAAAGGCGGCGCTGATTTCTTGATTGAGCAGATGGATACTAATGCTGGTTGAGCGATTTAGCTCATCATAGATCTCTCGGTTGTGGTTACCGAGAACAGTGAAGATGTGTTTGGTGTTGAGCTGTTCCAGTGCATAACGCACTAATTGGGCTCCGGTTTCACTCATGCTGCACTCTATCCTAAGTTGTATTCCAATCCTTTGGTTTTGTTACTCGCTAAAGTTATGACACTGCTATAGCAGTTTAATTTCCATTTCTAAAATATTATGCATGGGCTGCCTAGGAAATATGCCCGGTGGTTCTAATACGTTTTGCGCCTTTAACTGGCGCGATTCTCTGGGCATCGGCACGGCGTTTATTGACTGCGTCAATAGCATTTTTAATGGCGATCAAAAATCCGGTCACCAAAAATGCGCCCGGCGGCAGTAAGGCGATCAGGAAACTATAATTTTCGCCAAAGGGCTGCAGTACCCAGCTAGATGCAGTGGCGCCAAACAGTAGATGCATATCGGCAAATAATGTTCCGGCTCCGAGCAACTCACGAATGGCGCCCAGGGCGACCAGCACAGCTAAAAAGCCGAGGCCCATCATAAAGCCATCGAGTGCGGCGAGGCCGACTTTGTTCTTACTAGCGAAGGCTTCGGCGCGTCCCAAAATGGCACAGTTGGTGACAATCAGTGGAATAAAGATACCCAGTATCTGATACAGATCATAGGTAAAGGCTTTCATCAGCAGCTCGGCGCAGGTAACAAAAGCGGCGATAATAATAACGAAGGCGGGCAGGCGCACGGCATCGCTAACATGGTTGCGAATTAACGAGACAATGGTGTTGGAGCCCACCAGTACCGCCAATGTGGCTATACCTAGACCCAGTGCATTAACCACCGAGCCGGTTACCGCCAGCAGCGGGCACAGGCCGAGCAGTTGCACGAGCGCTGGATTATTGGTCCAGAGTCCGTTTTTGACAACCTCTGATGCGGTTACATCACTCATCACTACTCTCTAGGGTTCTTTCTAAATTGACTGCGGCCTGGGCCAATAGCCGCTCACTGTCTTGGCTAAAGTAGTCCAGTGTCTCAGCTATTTGGTGGATCACGGCTCTAGGGGTAATAGTAGCACCGGTAAACTGATCATAGGCACCGCCATTCTTTTTTACGTCCCAGCCGTCTTGCTCGGGGTTAACCAGTGACTTGCCATCGAAGTCGAGTATCCAGTCACTCTTAGCCAGATCGACTTTATCGCCCAACCCCGGTGTTTCACGGTGCTCGGTAACACGCACTCCGGCGATGGTGCCGTCAAAGTTGATACCAATAATCATGGCGATATTACCGCTGTAACCGTCTGGGGTAAGGGCGGGAACAATAGCGGCTATGGGCAGGCCATCGCGGCGGGCTATATGAATATCACCGCCTTTTTTGAGTCCCAGTTGGGCCCAAAAACGCTGTGGTATCGGCTGCACATCCATTAATAAATCATTGTTATGGCGCTCAATGGGAATAATTTCCAATAGTTTACGCTGGGCTGCCTTGCGTTCTGATTCGGCAATTTTGTCGCGGGTTAGGCTGTCTGTGGAGGCCAGAATAATCGCGGTAATCAGAGCAAAAACGGCCAGTACAATGGCGTTAAAACGGATCGACTGCAAAATCATGCGTCTTCCTCTCTCTCGGTGGCTCTGCGGCGATCGGTATGGCCGTAGGTGCGCGGTAATGTGTAATTATCGATAAAGGGCGCGGCAAAGTTGGCCAGTAAAACGGCAAAGGCAACAGCGTCAGGATAGTTACCCCAGGCGCGAATAATATAAACCAGCACGCCAATTAAGGCGCCATAGATTAGCCGCCCGCGATTACTCACCGCGGATGAAACCGGATCGGTCAGAATAAAGAATGCACCCATCATGGAGGCGCCGCTAAAAAGGTGCATCAGCGGTGAACCTGGGCTCTGGGAGCTGCCACCGTCCCAAAATATAACGGACATGACAGCGATAGCGGCGAGCATGGCCACTGGGCCGTGCCAGGTAAAGATACCTGTGGCCAGCAATACAATGCCGCCAGCGAGGAAGCCAAGATTAACCCATTCCCAGCCCACACCGGCAAACATGGCCTGACTAAACAAGGGATCGCTCTGATAGATCTGATCGACCACTAGACCGCTGCTATGCTTGAAGCTGTCCAGCGGTGTGGCGCCGGTAACACCGTCCGCCGGGCTATAGCCAGAAAACACAATCCCTAGGGATTCAACCAGACTCGGATGACTGACGCCCTCAGGCAATAATGCCAGGGGAGTGATCCAGGTGGTCATCTGAATAGGGAATGAAATCAGCAGCACCACATAGCCGACCATAGCTGGATTAAAGGGGTTGTAACCGAGGCCACCATAGAGTTGTTTGGCGATAATAATTGAGAACATACTGCCCACAACCACCACCCACCAAGGTGCCAGCGGCGGCAGGGCCAGGCCCAATAAAACCGCGGTCACCACGGCGCTGTAGTCGCGCAGGTAAAAGGCCATCGGGCGTTTGCGCAGTTTAATAATCGCGGCTTCGCAGATAACAGAGGTCACCACAGCCAATACAACATTGATTAGGTTGCCCCAGCCAAACTGAATACATAGTGCGGCCAGTCCGGGCAATGTGGCCCAGAGCACCAGCTGCATAACCTTGGTGGTGTTTTGCGCGGCATGGGCATGGGGTGAGGTAATCTGTTTAAACGCCATTACTTCACCTGCTCGCTATCCAGTTCTTGATGTTGCTCAATATGGTCAGCCAGACGCGCCTGTGCCTGTTCCAGCTTTTGCTTGGCACCATCGAGAGCCGCAGTCAGAATATTCTTTTGCTCGTCGCTTTGCTCCGCAGCGGCTTCGGCCAGTTTTTCTGTGGCCATCTGTACGCGCATTTCAGCACCGGCAATAGAGCGCTCAAACTTTGCCTTTTGCTGCTCAGGGCTTACCTTTTTAGCCGCGGCACGGGCTTGGGCTGCGGCAATAATATCCGCAGCTGAACCTTCACCAGTCGAAGTTGCTGCACTGGCTTTGGCTTTTTCAGCGGCTTCGCGGCGCGCTGCTCGTTTGGCTTCTTTGTCTTTTTCGGCCTGTTCCATGCGCTGCTGATGAAATTCAAAACGCCCGCGAGCATGGTCTGACTTCACCTTTTCTTCACGGGCTTTTAAGATTTCGCCCTTGCTGTGGCGGTAATGTTGCACCAGCGGGATATTGCTCGGGCAAACATAGGAGCAGGCGCCGCACTCAATGCAGTCGAACAGGTTGTGGGCTTCGAGACGGTCGTGATCCTCTGCCTGCGAATACCAGAACAGCTGCTGCGGCAGCAATGAGGCTGGGCAGGCTTCGGCACACATACCGCAGCGGATGCAGGCCTGGGCTGGCTCGTCCTCGGGAATTTCTGAGTAAGTGGGTGCCAGAATGCAGTTAGTGGTTTTTACCACGGGCACATCGGCGCTGGTCAGGCTAAAGCCCATCATTGGGCCACCCATCACCAGGCGACTGCAGGCCGCCTCGTTAAACTCGCTGTGGGCTAGCATATGGCTGACCGGAGTGCCTATCAGAGTTTCATAGTTGCGATTAATCCCGCAGGCGTTGCCAGTCATGGTGGTAACGCGGGAAATTAAAGGCTCTCCATTGACCACGGCGCGCTTGATAGCGTAGGTGGTTCCTATATTGATACAAACCATGCCAACATCGGCGGGCAATGTACCGCTGGGTAATTCTTTACCGGTGAGAATATAAATAAGCTGTTTTTCGCCGCCCGAGGGATACTTGGTTGGGAATGACACCACCGAGATTCCACTGTCAGCCACATGGGGTTGCAGTGCGGCGATCGCTTCCGGTTTGTTATCTTCGATACCAATCAGAATATTACTCGGGTTACCGAGTATATGGCTGAGAATCCCGATACCTTCGATAATTTCCGCGGCGCGCTCGCGAATCGCTGAGTCATCAGCAGTGATATAGGGCTCGCACTCTGTGGCATTAACAATCAGCGTATCTATGGGTCGAGTATGACCGGGGCTAAGCTTTATCGCGGAGGGAAAGCCTGCACCACCCATGCCAGCGATACCAGCATCGGCAATTATCTTGGTCAATACCTCGGGATTACTATGTTCAAAATCCGCAATGCCCTCATGCTCGATCCAGCTATCTTTGCCATCGCTGGTGATTTCGATACAGGGCGCAGACATCCCAGATGAATGGGCGATAGGACGATCTTCGATAGCGCTAATGGTGCCAGAAGTGGGCGCATGCATAGGTACAGAAACCGCTCCAGTTGCATCGGCGATCCTTTGGCCTTTAAGGACTTTCTGTCCCACTTTGACACAGGCATTTGCCGGCGCGCCAATATGCTGGTTTAGAGGCACCAGCAATTTTTCTGGGATCGGCAATGCGCCAATCGGCAATGTTAGCGACTGATGCTTATTTTCTGGCGGATGCACACCGCCCGGGGTTACCCATGTTTTTGTCATGCGGCTCGGCCCTCGTCGTTGTGAGGCGCTCGGTCGCTGGCAATCAGATCTGCAGTCTTAGCTGGTGCTGGCCAGTGCCATTGTCTAAGCCCTTCTTTAACAGGCAGCATATCAATGCAGTCTACTGGACAGGGCTCTACGCAGAGATCACAGCCGGTGCATTCGTCGGCAATCACAGTATGCATCAACTTAGCTGCACCGAGAATGGCATCCACAGGGCAGGCTTGAATGCACTTGGTGCAGCCGATGCACTCATCTTCGCGAATATAGGCCACAGTTTTAAGGTCGGCCTCTTCGCCGTGTTCGGCATCCAGCTCTGGTGCTGGGACATCGAGCAGGCTGGCGATAGCGTTAATCGTCGACTGACCGCCGGGAGGACATTTATTAATGGCGTCGCCGGAGGCAATTGATTCGGCGTAGGGTTTACAGCCGGGAAAACCACATTGACCGCACTGGGTCTGAGGCAGCAGTTCGTCGATCTGCTCGACGATAGGGTCGCCTTCGACCTTAAATTTTTCCGCGGCATAACCCAGCAGAGCACCGAATAGGATGCCCAGTCCGACCAGCGCAATCAGCGCGGCGAGTATGGGTTGCTGTGCAATACTGTCGATCATTTACACCAGCCCACCAAAGCCCATAAAGGCCAGTGACATCAGGCCTGCGGTAATCATGGCGATAGCGGCGCCTTCGAAAGGGGCGGGAATATCGGCAGCGGCTAGTCGCTCACGCATGGCTGAGAAAAAGATTAAGACCAGTGAAAAACCGGCGCCGGCACCAAAGCCATACAGTGATGACTGCATAAAATTTAGATCTTTGGAGGCATTCTGCAGCGCCACACCCAGTACCGCACAGTTGGTGGTAATCAGTGGTAAGAATACGCCCAGCACGCGATATAGAAGGGGGCTAGTTTTTTCGATAAACATTTTGGTGAATTGCACAACAGCGGCGATCACTAAAATAAAGGCGATGGTGCGCAGGTAAATCAGTCCCAGTGGCATCAGTACAAACACGTCGACTATATAGCTCGCCATGGCAGTGAGAGTTAACACAAAGGTCGTGGCGGCAGACATGCCAATGGCCGATTCGAGTTTATTCGATACGCCCATAAATGGGCACAGCCCGAGGAACTGCACTAGAACATAGTTGTTGATCAGAATGGAGCTGACCAGAATAATGGCAAATTCTTGCATAGACTGCATATCTTGTGGTTTAAGAGGCCATTATCAGTGAATCAACTGCTGTGATTCAACATAAATGGCATGGGGCGTTAGTTCTTTTCGATCTAAGTAATAAATACTGCTGGCGGGGCCTTTTAGGTCACTCTTTGGCCAGGTTGCGCCCCAGAATCTGGCTCTAGCAGGTAAATTCCTTTTTTATCGCCAGCCGCCAGCACCATGCCTTCAGACATACCAAAGCGCATTTTGCGTGGCGCTAGGTTGGCTACCATCACTGTCAGGCGGCCCTCTAGGTCTTCTGGCTTATAAGAAGATTTGATGCCGGAGAATACATTGCGCGTCTCGCCGCCAATATCCAATGTTAGCTGCAGCAACTTCTCTGCGCCTTCGACATGGTTGGCTTTAACGATCAGGGCCACACGCAGATCTACTTTGCTAAAGTCATCGAAGGTAATTTCATTGGCGATAGGGTCGTCAGCTAGAGGTCCTTCCAACTTGGGCGCGGATGCCTGAGCTGCTTCCTGTTTACTGGCTTCTACCATGGCGTCGACTCTGTCTTTCTCGATGCGTTGCATCAATGGTTTAAATGTATTGATCTTATGATGGGTCAGCGGCTGCTCTACTGAATCCCAGCTCAGGCTGTCATTCAGAAACTCTTCACCGGCGGCAGTCATCGCGGGCAGCACCGGCTTGAGGTAGGTCAGCAATACGCGGAACAGGTTTATGCCCAATGAGCAGATATCCTGAACTTCCTGTTTCTTGCTCTCGTCTTTATTGAGCTTCCAGGGTTCCTTAGCGGCAATATATTCATTGGCCGCATCGGCCTGAGCCATAATTTCGCGAATGGCTTTGCTGTAGTCACGGTTTTCGTAATGCTCGGCGATCCTCTCGGCGGCGCCACTCACCTGAGCCCACAGTTGTGGATTTTCAATGCTGTCCGACAGCACGCCATCGTTGCCATTGGCCACAAACTTGGCACAGCGGCTGGCGATATTAACCACCTTGCCGACCAGGTCGCTATTGACCTTTTGCTGAAAGTCTTCGAGGTTGAGGTCAATATCTTCCACTGAGCCCGATAATTTCGATGCATAGTAGTAGCGCAGGTACTCTGGATTGAGATGATCTAAATAGCAGCGCGCATTGATAAAGGTGCCGCGAGATTTGGACATCTTCTTGCCATTTACCGTGACAAATCCATGCACACAAATTTTTGTGGGGGTGCGGAACTCCGCACTCTTCAGCATGGCTGGCCAAAACAGAGCATGGAAGTTAACAATATCTTTGCCGATAAAGTGGTACAGCTCAGTTTTGCTGCCTTTGTTCCAGTAGTGGTCAAAATCTATACCTTCACGGTCGCACAGATTTTTAAAGCTGGCCATATAGCCAATCGGCGCATCCAGCCACACATAAAAATACTTGCCCGGCGCATTGGGTATTTCAAAGCCAAAGTAGGGGGCATCGCGGCTGATATCCCATTCCTGCAGGCCACTGTCTAGCCATTCGCCGAGTTTATTGGCCACTTCAGGCTGCACCGCGCCACTGCGCGTCCAGTCTTGTAAAAACGCGGTAAATTGGGGCAGTTTAAAGAAGTAATGAGTCGACTCTTTCTCAATCGGGGTGGCCCCGGAGATCGCCGAGACTGGGTTGATTAGATCAGTTGGCGAATAGGTGGCGCCACAGACTTCGCAGTTATCGCCATACTGATCTTCGGCACCACATTTTGGGCAGGTGCCCTTGATATAGCGATCGGCCAAAAACAGATTCTTCTCAGGGTCAAAGGCCTGAGTAATCTCACGTTTGGCGATATGATCATTGGCATGGAGGCGGTTGTATATCAGTTCGGACAGCTCACGGTTTTCATCCGAGTGCGTGGTATGATAGTTGTCCACACTGATTAAAAAATCTTTAAAGTCAGCTTCGTGAATCGCGCGCATATCGGCTATATGTTGCTCGGCCGTAACGCCCTTTTCATCGGCCTTCAACATGATCGCAGTTCCATGAGCATCGTCGGCGGAAAGGTAGTAACATTCGTTCCCACGCATTCGCTGGAAGCGCACCCAAACATCGGTTTGCGTGTATTCCAACACATGGCCGAGATGCAGCGCCGCATTGGCATAGGGAAGAGCGTTGGTGACCAGTATTTGGCGTTTTAATGACATGGTAAGAATCTTGATTTTAGGGTTATTTAAACGCCGCAATTATAGCGATTTTGCGCCAATGTTTCATGTGCAATTGCCGTGAAACCTGCAGTAATAGGTCGTATTCGTTAAATTCGCATCAATTGGAGTGTTTTAGTGTTAGATCAGGTGAGATACATAGTAGCGGTTGCCTCGGGCAAGGGTGGAGTGGGCAAGTCGACAACTGCTGTCAACTTGGCTCTCGCGCTGCGTGCTGGCGGCAAAAAAGTCGGTTTACTGGATGCCGATATCTACGGCCCGAGTATCGCTATGATGCTCGGCGTTGCTGAGGGTACCCGCCCCAAAGCTGCGGGTGAAAAACATTTTGCGCCGATCGAAGCCCATGGCCTGGCTACCATGTCTATGGCCTACTTGGTGACAGAGCAGACGCCTATGGCCTGGCGCGGTCCCATGGCCTCAGGCGCCCTATTGCAACTTCTGCAACAGACAGCCTGGGGTGAGCTGGATGTGCTGGTGGTGGATATGCCGCCAGGCACCGGTGATATTCAATTGACCATGGCGCAAAAGGCACAGATATCCGGGGCAGTAATTGTTACCACACCGCAGAATATTGCCCTGCTGGACGCCAAAAAGGGCATTGAGATGTTCCTGAAGGTCAATATTCCGGTACTCGGGATCGTGGAAAATATGGCGATGCATATCTGTAGCGCCTGCGGTCATGCCGAGCCTATTTTTGGTGATGGCGGAGGTACCGATGTGGCAGAGCAGTATGAGACTAAGCTGCTTGGAAGCCTGCCTCTGGACCGCTCGATTCGCGAGAATGGCGATGCCGGTTTGCCCTCAGTAGTTGCGGATTCTGAAGGGCAGATAGCACAGCATTACAGACAGATTGCTCAGTCAGTGATTGCTGAGTTGGAGGCTGGTGGAAGTGGTGCTGGGCCGGAGATTGTTTTCCAGTAGATCTTTCGCTGCGCTCAAGGTGACAGGCGTTCGAGTCACTCAAAGCAGCGCGCAAGATGACAGGCGTTAGAGTCACCCTGAGCAGCGCGAAGGATCCCTTGCCGAATCACCCCAAAAAGGTATCATACCGCCCCTGCTTTAGTTTCTAATTTAAGCACAATAAAATTTCACTTGGAGTCACCGCAAATGAGTATTAAGTCAGACCATTGGATTCGCCGTATGGCCGAACAGGAACAAATGATCGCGCCTTTTGAAGCGGAGCAGGTAAGGTATTCTGGTGACGATCGTGTGATTTCTTACGGCACTTCAAGCTACGGCTATGATGTGCGCTGTGCCGACGAGTTTAAGGTATTTACCAATGTTCACTCGAAGACGGTAGACCCAAAGAACTTTGATAATGACTCATTTGTCGATATGAAAGGTGAGTACTGCATTATCCCACCCAATTCTTTTGCCCTGGCTAGAACCGTTGAATATTTTAAAATTCCACGCTCTGTACTAACCATCTGTTTGGGCAAGTCTACCTATGCCCGCTGCGGCATTATTGTCAATGTGACGCCACTCGAGCCGGAGTGGGAAGGTCATGTAACCTTGGAATTTTCAAACACTACCAACCTTCCGGCAAAGATTTATGCCAATGAAGGTGTGGCGCAGATGTTGTTCTTTGAATCCGATGAGGTCTGTGCAACATCCTATGCCGACCGCGGTGGCAAATATCAGGGCCAAACTGGTGTAACCCTGCCGAAAACCTAGGGGTTGAGCAGCGCTTCTCTCAGCGCCATTGCCTGCTGCTGAATACGCTGGGTGTTTTCCGGCCCGGTGCGCAGCAGCTGTTTTTGCAATGGTAGCAGTGCTTCCAAATCTGCATCGGCAAACTTGTACGCTACTGACTCGCGGGTTAATTCAATGCGCTCAACGATAATCGGCGTGGCTAAAATATTATCAATACTCTGCAGTATGATCCCGTCCATCTGGCGAGGACGGTAACCCATCTCGGCGAATGCGCTCTCCAGCAATGGCCGGATAAAGTGAAACATCTGCGCCAGTGATTTCATATCCAATGAGGTCAATACCGCGACGGTACTGTTATAGCGTTCGTAGTTTCCAGCATTGAGCCAGATTATGTCGCCATCGCGGTGCGTGGTAAAACTGCCCTCTGGCGCCGTCAATGGAAATATTTTACTCAGGGTTACACCGCGGGCCAGACCATCGAAGTAACTGGCGGAACGTCTAATTAGATCGTCGGTGTTAAGCCATGTTTTAAGCTCTTCTCTATGTTTTATGAGCAATAATCGCTCACGCAAAAACTCATCGCTATCATCGAGAGAGGGTAATTTGGGTGCCTTGGTAACTGTTGGAGCTACAGGTTCTGCCGCCGGTTGAGGCTCCGGTGCCGGTGCGGGAATAAATGCCTCTGGCACATTGGGTTTTTCGATCACGGCTTCGGTTACCTGTTCAGGCATGGCCGTATATTCAAGTTCTTCATCGCTGTTGGATTGGGCCTGATAGAGCACGCCCGCAATAACAGCAATGGCTGCAAGCGAGCCGAGAATAAGGATAAATTTACTGGTACCAGACTTGTTGCGCGCGCGTGTCATAGGGTTTTCTCGTTAGCAATCGCTAAAGGAACAACAGGCAAATTATTAACTAGCCCATTAAGTATTTTCATTTGATGGCTATCACCATTCTCTTTTTGTTCTAACCTGACCGCCAAATAATCCCAGTCAGTTGCCAGCCAAATAATGGTCTGACGTTTACTGTCTTCTCTCAGTCGCTGCACCTTAACTGTATTGAGTGGGCCGATGGCCGTTTCCAATACTTCGTTGGCAACAATCTGATACACATATTGTTTCAGTTTTCCCCGCGAAATAACAGGGTAGGATAAAATCTCTTTACCCGATTGCAGGTCGCGTCTAAGTTGCAGCTTGTGAGTAATAACATCGAAAAATCCAGAGTCGATGGCGACAGACTTTGTTTTATCATCTCTGCTGTACACAACTGTTTTGTTGGGCCAGTCAAAAATCTGGCTTTCGCTGCGTCTGATGCCTACGAGTGATCTCTGGTAGCGGTATTCCTGCGGAATGATCTGCTGATTATCTGAAATACTAAAAAGCGCCTGTTCATCAATTTTACCGAGAATATTGCGCGCTTTTAATGTTTCGCGATACAGACCAGATTCTAATTGTTCAAGACGGTGTGTGGCTTCGATTTCCATGCCATTAAACTCGGCACTGTAGGTAGCGCTGTAACTATTGAGGGGGTTGGCGTGGGAGAGCAGCGAGAGGCTGCCAAGCAACAGGCATGAGGTAACTGTTAGAACTGTCTCTTTAAACAAAGCCATAGATTAATAGTACTCGGTAATGTTTTTAGCGCTGATAGCTATAGAGTAACAAAAGCCATTATTGTTCGCTGGCTCAATTAAAAATTATGCCGTTTTCGCCAAGTGCTTCGCCATCCATTACTGCCAGACCCTCTTGCATCACCAGTCGGCCCTGGCAAAACCACTGCGCTGCCTGAGGATAGATTTGGTGCTCGTAGCCCAATACCCGCGCTGCCAGATCGGCGGCACTATCGCCCGTTTCGACGGCGACTCTAGCCTGCAACACCGAGGGGCCACCATCTAACTCTGGGGTGACAAAGTGCACGGTGGCGCCAGCCTCTGAATCCCCAGCATCAATAGCTCGCTGATGGGTATGCAGACCGGGGTATGCGGGCAGCAGTGAAGGGTGGATATTCATAAGCCTGCCGAGAAAGCGAGTGACAAAGTCCGGAGTCAAAATACGCATAAAGCCGGCCAAAATCACCAGATCTGGATTAAAGCTCTCGATCAATTCAGCGAGGTTTTCGTCGAACTCTTGACGAGAATCAAAGGCGCGGTGATCCATAACGATGCCGGGAATATCGGCCTTCGCGGCACGTTCGAGGCCTGCAACCCCTACTTTATTGCTGATCACTGCGGCAATCTCAGCATTGAGACTGCCGTTTTCACTGGCATCGATAAACGATTGTAAGTTGGACCCGCCGCCAGAAATAAGCACCACCAGGCGTGCTTTTTTATTGCCTGTCAGGCCTTGCGTCATTCAGCCAGCCCTAGCAGTTGTACCTGTTCCTGACCGGCTTTACTCTCTTCGATAGTGCCAAGAATAAACGCACTCTCGCCATTAGCGGCTAAAAAGTCGAGGGCGGTCTGCGCCGTTTCGGCAGGGACACAGATAACCATTCCGACACCACAGTTGAGGGTGCGGTGCATTTCATGTTCGTCGATATTACCGCCGCGCTGCAACCAGTCAAATACCGCTGGACGGGTCCAGCTCTTGGTATCGATGATCGCTGTGGCATTGTCTGGCAGCACCCGCGGAATATTTTCTAGCAATCCACCGCCGGTAATATGGGCCAGGGCGTGAACCGGTGACTGGGCAATTAAGCCGAGCAGCGATTTAACATAGATTTTAGTTGGCGCCATCAGCAGGTCTATCAATGGCTGACCATCAAGCTCGGTTGTTGCAGGATCGGTGCCCGTGACTTCCAACACTTTGCGAATCAGCGAGTAGCCATTGGAGTGCGGGCCACTGGAGGCCAAACCAATCAATGTATCGCCAACCGCGACTTTACTGCCGTCGATCAGCTCAGATTTTTCTGCCATACCAACACAGAAGCCGGCGAGGTCGTAGTCATCGCCTTCGTACATGCCTGGCATCTCGGCAGTTTCACCGCCAATTAAGGAACAGCCCGACAATTCACAGCCGTCGGCAATACCATTGACCACTGCCGCTGCAGTATCAATATCAAGTTTACCTGTGGCGTAGTAATCGAGGAAAAATAGCGGCTCTGCGCCGCAAACGATTAGATCATTAACGCACATGGCAACTAGATCAATACCCACGGTGTCATGTTTGCCATGATCCAGGGCCAGACGCAATTTGGTACCTACACCGTCGGTACCGGATACCATAACCGGTTCTCGGTAGCCTGTGGGTAATTCAAATAGCGCGCCAAAGCCGCCGAGTCCAGCCATTACTTCTGGACGACGGGTTCGTTTGGCTGCACCTTTAATTTTGTCGATCAGGGCATTGCCGGCATCAATATCAACGCCAGCATCTTTGTAGCTCAAAGATTGAGTTTTTTCGGTCATGAACAGGCTTCCTCTGTGGAGCGGGTATTTTAGAGAGAGTCAGACTAATTTTCATTAAGCACTGGTACAATGAGGCAAATTATTTGGGAGAAAAGTCGTTGAAACGGATATTTGCGCTAATTTTGGCCTGTTTTAGCCTCAATTCTTTGGCGGAAGAGGTCTCTGGTCTCTACAGCGGGCTGGTTCCAGTGACTGATCAATCGACAGAATCTCAACAGCTGGGTGTTCGCGAAGCGCTTAATCAGGTGCTCGTTAAGCTGACTGGCAACAGTAAAATTATGCAGTCTCCCAATGTTCAACCTTTTTTAACTAACCCAAATGCATTTGTTGCCGGCGTTGGTTTTCGCAGTTTGCCGCAGGTGGACAGTAGCTTCGAACCTGAAACTGGCCTCGAGGTCAGTTTTTCCCGTCAGGGCATCGATCAGCTTATTCGCCAGGCCCAGCTGCCTGTACTTCCCTCTAATCGCCCCAAGCTATTGGTGTGGATTGTGCGTGATGATGCCATCGAAGGAAGAGGCTTTATCGATGAATACACTGCTTCACAAACCTCTCCCTCAACATTAGAGTTATTTGATCAGGCGATGGGCGCACGTGGAATGCCCTATAGGTTGCCGACCTTTGATCTTGAAGATCAGCTTTCGCTTTCGGTCAACGAGGCCTGGAGTCTGCGAGCAGATCTAATTGAAGCGGCGTCCCAGCGCTATAAAACCGATGGTTGGATCGCGCTGCGGTTTTACACCACGTCCTCAAGAGAGGTGCGCGGTGCCTGGTTGTATCAGGCCTCTGGCCGCCGTCAGCTGCAAGACTTCCGCGCCGGTTATGGTCAACCCTTTATGGCTGCCGCCGTCGATGGATTGGTGGACAGCCTCGCCGAGTCATTTACCTACGTACCGCAAATCAATACCAATGAATTGATTGTGAACATTGATGGCGTGACCTCATTTACAGAGTATCAGGCTGTACTGGCACAGTTTAAAAAGCTCGAGCTGGTCGACTCACTGGATGTTCACGGCGTTGAGGGTGAGCAGTTAACCCTCGCTGTGGATGTAGAGGGCGGCGCCGAGTTATTACATTCGGCACTGGTGCGCAGCGGCAAGCTGCAGAGCCGAACCGAACAAGAGGCGCTCTACACGGGGCAATTACAATTTACCTGGATACATAAGTGAACGGATACCAACAACTAAGTCTGGCCATAGCGCTGGATGATCAGGCAACCTTCGATAACTTCTATGCGCCGAATGGCACACCGCAGCATATGGCCACGTTCTTACTCAAAGATGAGAGTCGCAAGTTTGCCTATCTCTTTGGTGCCGAGGGCTGCGGGCTGACACATCTCTTACAGGCAGTCTGCCAGCAGTCAGCGCGGGGCACAAATGCCGGTGCAGTCTATCTGCCGATGGCAGAAGTACAGGAGTACCCACCTGAGCAGGTACTGGAGGGGCTTGAACATGCACCTATTGTCTGTCTGGACGATTTAGATCTGGTTGCCTACAAGCCAGAATGGCAGGAGCCGCTGTTTCATTTCTTTAATCGCTGTCGCGATGCAGATACCCGTTTAGTTGTCTCAGCGCATCTGGCGCCCGACGAGCTCGATGTGCGGTTGCAAGATTTACTGTCAAGGTTAAAGTCCGGCGTTACATTGCAGATGATGGATTACAGAGATGCGGATCGCCGGCGTCTACTGCAATACCGAGCCAGCAGTCGCGGCCTGTATCTATCGGATGAGGTCGCACTATTTATGATGCATCGATTGCCGCGAAATACGCGACTGTTGATGGAGGCACTCGCAAAGCTGGACAGTGCGTCGCTACAGGAGCAGCGACGCCTGACTCTGCCCTTTGTAAAAACCGTATTGAATATTTAGTCTCTGTGGCTTTCCACTAGGGGTATTTTTCTAGCTAGATTGGGCATTGGCCGCAGTAGAGATAGACGCCGCGCGGATCATTCAATGTATCCAGAACCTGCATTGGTTTTAAAACCTCTACTGCCTGCTGACGTAAACTCTCAGGCAATATGCTGCGGATACCGAGACCAGATAATGAAGCGCTAATATTGGTATTCATCTCCATCATCAGCTGCTCAAAAACCGTCAGCGGTTTGCGCCGATAATCTACTTCGTAATCTGCCAGATTGGCTAACTCCGCCGCCACCACAATGGCGTCATTTAGATCTCCCAGCTGGTCAACTAAGCCCAAATCCAGTGCCTTCTCACCGGTCCAAACCCGACCCTGAGCAATCTCATGGACAGCTGCTGGGGTTGAGTTGCGCGCATCGGCGACCAGACTGATAAAGCGGGTATACACATTGTCCACACCGGCTTGGAAAATCATTTTACTCTGCTGGGTCATGGGGCGATTTAGCTGCATCATGCCAGCGATATCTGTGGTGCCAACACCGTCCGAATATATACCCAGAGCCGCGAGCGAATCTTCGACAGTGGGTATGACACCGAAGACACCAATCGAGCCGGTCAGGGTTGTTGACAGGGCCAGCACCCGATCGGCATCTGCGGCTATCCAGTAACCACCAGATGCTGCATAGCTACCCATGGAAACGACCACTGGAATCCCTTTCTTCTGGGTGGCAGAAATAGCATCGCGAATAACGTCCGAGGCAAAGGCGCTGCCACCACCAGTGTCGATACGCAACACCACTGCCTTTACATTATTATCATCTCGCAGTCTGGAGAAAATGCCCGCCATTGTGTCTCCGCCGATGCTTCCCTCTGGTTGCTCGCCATCCACAATTGACCCCTTGGCAACCACCAGCGCGATTTTATGCGCCTTGGCCGCGGCACTGGTTCTGGTGCTGAGGCGACTATGGTTGAGGTAAGCTTTCATATTGATACTGTCGAACTCGCCATCCGTGCCAGGAAGGACCTCATTGAGGTAAGCGAACATCTGTGATCTGGTCACAATCTGATCTACCAGATCTTGCTGTTTGGCCAGTGCCGAACTATCGCCATTGGCCGCCTGCAGTTTAAGGTGCAGATTATTGGCGTAATCGTCGATGGCTCCATCGGGGAGGCCCCGCAACTGCTCTACCTGCGAGCTATAGAATTGCCACAGCGAGTCGATTAATTCGCGACTCTCCTGCTTTACTTGGGGGGGCATGCTATTGCCCAGAAAGGGTTCTACAGCACTTTTATAATCGCCGACACGAAACACATTAATATTGATTTTAAGCTTATCCAACGCGTCTTTAAAATAGCTGCGATAGGTTGCAAAGCCGTTGATGTTCACCGCGCCCAACGGATTGAGAAGAATCTCATCGGCGTGAGAGGCGAGAAAATATTGCTGCTGATTGAAGTTATCGCCCACTGCAATAATTGGCTTGCCGCTTTTCTTAAAACGTAAAAGAGCCGCGCTGATTTCTTCGAGTTTGCTGATACCACCGCCAGCCATATAGTCCGTATCGAGCAGCAGGTGGGTAATGCGGCTATCATTGCGGGCGCTGTCGAGGGCTTCAATAATATCCCTAACCAGAGTCTCTGAGTCGCGCCGAGAACTGCCTGAAAGAATCTGGTCCAAGGGGTCGGTATAGGCTTTTTGGTCTACCAGCACACCGCTGGGTGCCAGGTAGAGAGCGCCTTTATCCGGGATTGGCTGCATATCTTCGGCAAACATGCCGACAACAATGAGGATAAAGAAGCCAACAAACAGCAGGCTAAAGAGGTAGCGAATAGCCGTTAATACATTGCCTATAAATCGGAAGAAGCGGCGAACAATGCCCGGTTTTTTTTCAGCCATGGAAATTCCTTATCTAATAACCCGTTATAAATTATTTACCTGTCTGATACGTGCATAGACCATTGCCGCGCAGAACAGGATCACGCTCAACACCAATTCGACAATATCCAGTGCCGCTGGTTCGGGGACACTCAGGTTTTGAATGCCATTATAAAAATATAGCAGTACCACAAAGCCCATCCAGATCAGCGTGCGCAGCCTATCTGCCAGCATGCCTGGTATAAAAAGTGCCAGAGGCAGCAAGCTGATAACATAAATAATCCAGGGTGCACTCTGTAGCCACAGGTGCACCGCCAGTGTCAGCATCAGCAAAGCATAGCTACTGCGAGTTAAAAATCTGCTGATAGAGAGCTTGAGTTCTGTGGTCACCTGAGCCTGCCTTAGTATTAAAGTAATTTAGTTGCCAGCAGCGCAATACGCTTGCCCTGAGCCTGACAGATTTGAATTTCTTCAGTGCTGAGGTTATCCCCCTCAACATGAGTCGCTCCATAAGGCGTGCCGCCAGTCTTTGTCGCACTGAGGGCAGCCTCAGAATAGGGCACCCCCGCAAACACCATGCCCTGATGCAGCATTGGCATCATCATGGTCAGCAATGTAGATTCCTGACCACCATGGTGGCTGGAGGTCGAGGTAAATGCGCCGGCGGGCTTGTTGATTAAGGCGCCGTTCATCCAAAGTCCGGCAGTACCATCAAGAAAATATTTTAATGGTGCGGCCATATTGCCAAATCTGGTGGGGCTGCCAAGCAGCAGACCTGCACAGTTGCTTAAATCATCATCAGAGCAGTAGATATCACCGCTCGCTGGAATGCTCTCTTCAGAGGCTTCACAAACCGCAGAAACCGCAGGCACTGTGCGCAATCTCGCTTCCATGCCCGCACTTTCAATACCCAGTGCCAGTTGGTCGGCGAGCATTTTTACATGACCGTTGCGACTGTAGTACAGCACTAAAATATAGGGGTTTGACATTAAAGTAACTCCAGCACATTCTCAGGCGGGCGGCCCAGCACAGCCTTGTCGCCCACAACCACAATCGGTCGTTCGATTAATTTGGGATACTTCAGCATAGCGTCGATTAGCTGGGTCTCAGAAACATCGGCCGCCCCCAACTGATTATCTTTAAAATCCTGCTCTGAACGACGTACCAGCTGCGCTGCACTGATACCTAGTTGGTCTAGCAAGCCCAGCAGAGTCGGCTTACTTAGCGGCGCTTCCAGATACAACACAATCTCAGGTTCTACGCCTTTTGAGCGCAAGATTTCCAGAGTTTGTCTGGATTTGGAACAACGCGGGTTATGGTAAATCGTCGCCATGAACTATCCTTTTACGGGGCATGTTTATAAAAAGCCTTATTGTACGACCAAATGGATCTAAACCAAACCGAGAGGGACTGCTCAGTGTTAACGGGTTTCAAAGAATTAAATCATCAGCTTGCCCATGGCAGGCATTTTTTAACCTATTTGGTAGCGCGCTTTAACCGCGATGGTTGCCGACAGAGTGCTGCAGCTCTCACCTATATGAGTCTATTTGCCATAGTGCCGATGCTGACATTGATGTACAGCATGTTTTCATTGATCCCCGCATTTCAAGATGCCGGATCCCAGGTTGAAGCCTGGATATTTTCCAAAGTACTGCCCAGTAGTGGTCAAGAAATTACCGGCTATCTCAGTGAGTTTTCCTCCCAGGCCCGCAAACTCAGTTCAGTGGGAGCGATTATTTTGATGCTGACCTCCTACCTAATGCTGGCCAATATTGAGAAGACCTTTAACCATATTTGGGGCACCGACGGCGGCCGTCGGGGGCTCAGTGGCTTTTTACTCTACTGGGCGATTTTAAGTCTGGGGCCATTATTGCTGGCGGCGGGGATGGTCATGAAAACCTATCTGCTGTCATTTCAGCTCATGGTCGATGAGGTAGATGCGCTGGGTATTTCTCAATACCTATTTGCCTATCTGCCCTGGCTGCTCACCTGGATGGCGCTGACATTACTGTTTGTCGCGGTACCAAACTGCAAGGTTCAGGGTCGCCATGCAGTGATCGGTGGCTTGGTAACCACTATACTCTTTGAAAGCGCCAAGGCGCTGTTTAGCTCTCTGGTTGCCCATTCCAGTTATACCAGTGTCTATGGTGCGTTTGCAGTTATTCCGCTGTTTTTGATTTGGATATACTTGCTCTGGGTGCTTATTCTAATTGGCGCTGAGTTAGTGCGCAGTTTGGAGACATTCCGCCTGGATGGACGCGGTAAAAAACTACCGGACCTGCTGGCGACCATGATGGTGCTCTGGCACTGCTGGCAGCGTCAGCAGCAGGGCAACAGTTTGTCCGATCGGTATATGGTCGACATAGGACTGGATGCCGAGCACTGGAAACGCCTGCGCAATCTGTTGGTCCAGCAGCATGTGTTAGAAAAAACCGCGACGGGTCATTATGTGTTAATTCGAGATTTGGGCTCTATTACCCTTGCCGACGTAAGTCACTGGCTGGGTGAGAATATTCTCAGTCCCGCCCATTACGGGACAGACAAATTATTGTCTGATCATCCCTGGTATGAAAAATACGATATGCTAGTAGGACAGACTCGCAGCAGTTTGGATACTAACTTTTCGCTGACAGTTGAGTCGTTATTTAAAGCATAGAGTAGGCCCTCCTGGGGGCATTAAGAGAATAGATAGAGAGAATTGGGTAATGATTAAAAAACTGCTCCTTATAGGTATCTTACTAACGGGTCTAACTAGCTGTGCGCAGGACTCATCAGATTCCGAATATGCGTTATTAGATGGTGAAAGCATCGATCTAGCCGCTTCACCCAAGCTGGTGTTTATTAATTATTGGGCCATCTGGTGCGCTCCCTGTCGAAAAGAAATCCCGGAATTTAATGAATTTGCCCACCTGTATGGGGATAGGGTGACTGTTCTAGGGGTTAACTTTGATTACTCTCAGGGCGACACCCTGCGCTCTGAGATGACCAAGTTAGGCATTGAGTTTCCCGCCTTACTATCGGATCCGCGCGGCATGTGGAATCTTGAGCCCGTGGCTGTGCTGCCAGAGACTCTGGTGATCGGCACCGACGGCAAGCTTCTGCATCGCATAATAGGTCCGCAAACTATGGAGGCGTTAGAGGCGCTGCTATAAGCCGCTATCAAAAGCCCGATAAATAGCTTCACCGCAATAGGGGTATAGTGCCATTATTGTGATCAGTATTAATATTCTCGCCATAACAATGAGCCAATAGGCACCATAAAGAGGACTTTAAATGAGAGATTTACGCCAGTTTTATATCAATGGTCAGTGGGTAAACCCAGTACAAGCCAATGATCTTCATGTTGAAAACCCTGCCAATCAAGAGATGGTTGCCACTATTTCTATGGGCGCCGCTGCAGATGTCGAAATGGCGGTAGCTGCGGCCAAGGCTGCATTCCCTGTGTATTCAAATTTCAGCGTCGATGAGCGCATTGCGCTGATGGAAAAGCTGCTGCAAATCTATATGGACCGCTACGATGAAATGGCGTCAGTCATCTCTACGGAGATGGGCGCGCCTATTTCCTTTGCCAGTGCCGCACAGGCCGACACCGGTCGTGGACATATCTCTACTGCGCTGGAGGCATTGAAAGTATTTGAGTTCGAACGTCAGGTACTTAACACCCGCATTGTTAAAGAGCCGATTGGTGTCTGTGGTTTTATTACCCCTTGGAACTGGCCGATCAATCAGATTACCTGCAAGGTTGCACCCGCATTGGCAACTGGTTGCACCATGGTGCTAAAGCCCAGTGAAGTTGCCCCTCTGTCCGGATATCTATTTACTGAGATGATGGATCAGGCTGGCTTCCCAGCCGGTGTTTACAATATGGTCAATGGCGATGGCCCTGATGTTGGTGCGGTCATTTCCAGTCATCCCGATATTGATATGGTGTCATTTACCGGCTCTACCCGCGCCGGTATTTTGGTCGCTAAAGCAGCTGCCGATACGGTTAAGCGTGTGACTCAGGAGCTGGGCGGCAAGTCTCCTAATATTATTTTTGAAGATGCCAACCTTGAAACTGCGGTGGGTGCTGGTATTGCTCATATGATGAGTAACACTGGCCAATCCTGTAATGCCCCGTCGCGTATGCTGGTGCATTCATCTGTCTATGATCAGGCGGTGCAAATTGCCAAGGCGGCAGCCGCGCAGGTTCAGGTTGATTTCCCCACTAAAGAGGGCATGCATCTTGGGCCTCTGTCTAGTCGTGTGCAGTTTGATAAGGTGCAGGGTTTAATCAAGACGGGTATTGAGGAGGGCGCTGAGGTGGTTGCTGGCGGTCTGGGTAAGCCTGAGGGTTTGGAGTCTGGGTACTTTGTTAAGCCTACGGTTTTTGCTGGTGTTAATAATCAGATGACCATCGCTCAGGAGGAAATTTTTGGCCCAGTTCTGACCATGATTCCGTTTGATACTGAAGAGCAAGCTATTGAGATCGCCAATGATACGCCCTATGGATTGGCGGCCTACTTGAGTACTGGTGATGATGAGCGCGCCAAGCGTGTTGCCGGTCAATTGCGCGCGGGAATGGTTAGCCTGAATAGTGCTTCGCAAAATTACACCGCTCCTTTTGGTGGCTATAAGCAATCTGGTAATGGCCGCGAGTGGGGCGAATTTGGGTTTGATGATTTTCTGGAGATTAAAGGTATCACTAGTTAAAAGTCAGGCGAAGCCTGACTTTTATCCTGAACGCAGTGAAGGATCTATCCTGAGCCCCCAGTTCTGTCATCCTGAGCAAAGCGAAGGATCTTAATTCCAGCGGTAGCAATACCCCGAAAACCCTTGCGATTGACTCCATGGTTGCAAGGATTTTCAGCACTCACGCAACTCGCTGCGCTCAGACAGGTGTTCGCTTCATCTGAAAATCCTCACAACCATAAGCGGAGCCTGATTGATCGCAAGGGTCTTCGGGACATTGCCTGAGAGTTCGGTGCCTAACCGCTGTCATCCTGAGCAAGGCGAAGGATCTCTTCGTTCGTGAGTTCGATAAGATTTAGCTGTCATTGATTGTATCTTGCGGTCTCCCAAGCATGAATCGCATGTTTGCGTGTTTCTCCCCAGAGATAACCCCCAATCTTCCCGCTCTGCTGCAGTACGCGATGGCAGGGAATTAAAAAAGCGATAGGGTTGGAGCCAATCGCTGTTCCCACAGCGCGCGAGGCCTTGGGTCTACCTACTGCTGTGGCAATCTGGCCATAGCTGTAAATATAGCCGGGATCAATTTGCAGCAGTGCTCGCCACACTGCGATTTGAAAATTGGTGCCTGTGACATGCAGAGATAGCGGCCCTTTAATGGCTTTATCTCCCGAGAGAATACCTTGTGCAATACTTATAATTTCAGTTGTTTGCCGTTGTATTTTTGCACCGGGCCAAGTTCTTTTTAGATCAGCAATTTGCTGACCCTCATTGTTGTCGATTAAAAACGAGAGTTTGCAAATGCCTCTTGGCGTGGTGGCTATAAATACATTACCAAAGGGGCTGGGCGCAATCGCGTATTGAATACTGATACCAGTGCCGCCCGCTTTATATTGTCCAGGCGTCATCGCTTCGAGTTGTACAAAATGATCATGGAGCCTAGAGCTGCTGCTAAGACCAATGGTATCTGATACCTCTAGTAAGGGTTTCGATTCAGATAATATTTGCTTGGCGCGCTCGACGGTTAGAATCTGCAAATACTTTTTCGGTGTGACGCCAGCCCAGCGGCTAAATAGGCGCTTAAAATGAAACGGACTCAGATTAATCGCTGTCGCAATATCCTCCAGCGATGGCTGCTGCTGGATATTGGTATTGATAAAGCTGATGGCTTCGGCAATGCGTTGGTAGTCATTGTTCATGCCGCAAGTATTGCTGACTTAGCCTGATTTATCGACCCGAATCTTGCTCTGTTTTATCGGTCGATAGAAAGTAAATAGTGGCGCCCAGTGCAATTATCCCCAAACCCAGGAGTCCCTCTTGGGGCCGTGAAATCAACACATAGGCCAGGGTCCACAGAGTTACACTGAGATAGATCAGGGGTGCTAGAGGATAGGCAAAGGTTTTGTAGGCCCCAGCCATATTAAGTTTTTTATAGCGCAGTACAAATACGCCGAGTACCGAAAATAATGTATTAACGCCCAGTACAAAGCTGGAGAAAATCAGCACCGATTCAAAGGTGGCACTAATAATAAAAAATACCGCCAAAATTCCCTGAAAGAGAACGGCGGTTACTGGTATGCCCTGCTTATTGCAGTTGGCGAGTTTGGTAAAGACCTTGAAATCCTCGCCTATCACTTGCAGAACCCGGGGACCAGTCATGGTCATGGCACTGACCGTGGAGATCAATAATAGAGCCAGCACTGCGCCCATTACTTTGCCTGCGTTATCTCCGAGAGCGGCATCTGCGACGATCACGCCTATCTCCAGCTTACCCTCCAAGCTGGATATAGGCGCAGCGCTAAGGAAGGTGAAGTTAAGCAACAGATAGAGTGCCAAGACGGTGGCGGTGCCGATTAATAATATGATCGGCAGATTGCGCTGAGGGTTTTCTATCTCGCCGGTTACATAGGTTGCGGCGTTCCAGCCGGTGTAGGCGTAGTTGACGTAAATCAGGGCGACTGCGAAGGCGCCGCTAAACAGTAGCTTCTCATCACCGGCCTGAGGTGCAAAGTTAAGCGCCTGTGGGCTGCTGCCCCAGATCAAGATTATTGCGCAAAACAGCATTATCAACAGTAGCTTGAGGGCGGTAAATATTTGCTGTACGCCACTGCTGGCTCTACGTGAAAGGCAGTGGGCCAGAGTGAGTGCTGCAACTAGAGAGACGGCTGCCCAGGTTCTGGAAAGCTCGGGGAATACGGCTGACAGATAGGCGCCAAAGGTCATGGCAGCCAGTGCAACCGGGGCGGCAAACCCTACAGTAGCGGACACCCAGCCTGAGATAAAACCAGCGCAGGGGTGATAGAGTCGCGATAGGAAATTATATTCGCCACCAGAGCGGGGCAGGTTGGCGCCCAGTTCTGCATAGGTCAGCGCGCCACACAGAGCGGTTAAACCACCGACAAACCACAGCATCATCAGTACAAAGGGTGACTGAATACCCAGTAGTTGGAATCCCAGGCTGGTAAAAACACCTGTGCCCACCATATTGGCGACAACGACTGAGATGCCCGTGGTTTTAGAGAAACTGTGCATTATTATTTTTAGCTAAAAATAGACGAATTGATGCCACTTTACAGCACTGCCGTTTTTGGGCAAAGCGTTGCTTTGGCAGGGGGTAAACAAAGTACCCCTGAGTCAGATAATAGAGCATTAAAGTTGAATTAAAATCGGTTAAGCTAAGGCAATTAATAAAAACAAAGATCCTAGGGGAATTAACATGGACATAGGCTTACGAACTACTCCAAAGCTGCTGGCTCTGCTTGTGCTGTCAGCATCCTGTTTTGCGCAGTCTGCCGATGAGGGGCAGACTCAGGTGTATTTTGGTGACACCCATTTACATACGTCCTACTCATTTGATGCCTTTTTGAACAATAACTTTAGCGCTGACCCAGATACTGCCTATCGCTGGGCTAAGGGCGAGCCTGTTATCCATCCCTACAATCGCGCAAGGGTGCAAATTAATACGCCGCTGGATTTTTTGGTGGTTTCAGATCATGCCGAAATGCTTGGGGTGATGCGTGAGATTCGCAATGACACTATCGAGTGGGAAGATATTGGTTGGTACGGTTCCATCAAACGCTGGCTGGCGGTTAGGGCCTTAAACAACGCGCTGGATGACGACTTAGGGCGCGCTTTCTTTGGTCGGTTCTTACCCAAGTCGGCTGCGGTAAAGGGCGGCGACCCGGTTGCTGATATCCATAATAATATTGGCGGGCTGGCGATTTTTGGTGACACCACGAATACCAGCAAAGATGCCTGGGAAGATATTATTGCCGCGGCAGAAAAGTACAATGATCCGGGTACCTTTACGAGCCTACTGGGTTGGGAGTGGAGTTCGATACCCACGGGTGCCAATCTGCACCGTATTGTGGTCACTCCAGATGGTGGCGCTAAAGCCAGTCAGTATATTCCCTATGGATCAGATCAGAGTCAGTACCCAGAGGATCTATGGCAATGGTTAGATGACACTGCGGCGCGCACAGATAGTCGTTTTATCTCTATCCCTCACAACTCGAATATCTCCAAAGGCTATATGTTTGGCACCACCACTGTAAAGGGTCAGCCGATTACAGCAAACTATGCGCGCACGCGCATGCAGTGGGAGCCGATTACTGAAGTGACGCAAATCAAAGGCGATAGTGAAGCCCATCCAAAGTTTTCACCTGAGGATGAGTTTGCCGATTTTGAAACCTACGAGCACTTTATCCAAACCTCGAAGAGTAAAACGCCGGTTTCTCCCGGCGACTATATTCGTCCGGCGCTGAAAACCGGTCTCGCTCTAGAGCAAAAAATCGGCGTTAACCCCTACAAGTTTGGCTTTATAGGTTCCACCGATGCCCATTCGGGACTGTCGTCACCGGAAGAGGGAAACTTTTGGGGCAAGATGGCCAAGGACTCCACGCCTGAAACCAAAGCGCCAGCATTGGGCAATCCTACCGGCGCTGATGGCTGGGATATGTCGGCCTCTGGTTTGGCAGCGGTCTGGGCCACAGAGAATAATCGTGAAGCAATCTATGCGGCGTTTAAACGCAAAGAGACCTATGCCACCAGCGGTCCGCGACTGCGTGTGCAGATGTTTGGTGGCTGGAATTTTCCAGACAATGCCGCCCAATCTGAGAACTTTGCGGCCATAGGCTACAAACATGGTGTGCCTATGGGTGGGGATATTATGCGTGGAGATGCTCAGGCAAATGCTGACGCGCCCAGCTTTTTGCTGCGGGCCGTTAAGGACCCATTAGACGCAAACCTCGACCGTATTCAAATGGTTAAGGGTTGGCTTGATGCTGAGGGTGAGCAGCATGAGCATGTTTATAATGTTGCCTGGTCTGATGGGCGCGAGCTGGATGCCCAAGGCAAGCTTCCAGCTGTGGGTAATACCGTCGATCTAACGTCAGCCCGCTACACAAATAGCATTGGTCAGGCTGAGTTTTCTGTGCACTGGACTGATCCGGACTTTAACCCCGAGCAGTCGGCGTTCTACTATGCTCGAGTGTTGCAGATTCCTACACCGCGCAATGGTTTATTTGACTCGTTGGCGCTGCAGTTAGATGAGCCGCCAAGAGGGGCCAAGACAATTCAAGAGCGCGCCTATACATCACCTATCTGGTATCAGCCTTAAACAGGGCAAAAAGTTGAATAGTCAGTTAGCCTGAGCTATATCTATACCTTCTGCTATTATTTTGGCCTGAAGATATAGGCTAGTGTTTACTAAAGAAGAATCTATGCGCAAATTACTGCAAGAACCCCTGATACAGTTTTTATTAATTGCTCTGCTACTGCTGGGTGGTGAGCGGTTGATTAATGCCGATGACTACGCCAATGAGCAATATAGTATTTTGATTGATGATCAGGTGCTCCTGCAATTTATGCAGTTGCAAGCCAAGATGTTTAAGCCCACTCAAGCCAAGGCCGCGTTAGAGGCGATGAGTGCTGAAGATCGACAGCGTCTGGTAGATGACTATGCCCGCAATGAGGTGTTATTCCGCGAGGCGATGGCGTTGAACCTGAATAAAAATGATCAAATTATTCGTCGCCGCCTGATTCAAAAAATGGATTATCTGGCGCAGGGTTTTTATGACGAAGCTGAGCCATTGACCGAAGAGGATCTGCGCACCTATTACGCAGAGCATAGTGAAGAGTATAAAAAGGCAGCCTCTGCCACCTTTACCCATGTGTTTATTTCTGCTGATAGTCGCGACGTTAGTCAGGCCAAAGATATTGCTGATGCGCTACTCAAAACATTAAATGCGAAGCAGGTGCCATTTGAAAATGCGCCGGGCTATGGCGTGCGCTTTCTCTACAACCGCAACTATGTTAATCGCGACGATGATGAAATTGGCAGTCACTTTGGTGATGACTTTAAGGAGACTGTATTTGCCTTTGAGGTTGCGGATAACTGGCAGGGGCCAGTGCAGTCCAGTTACGGCTGGCATCTGGTGCTATTAAAAAAGAATACACCCGCCTTTATTCCAAAATTTGAAGAGATTAGCTCAGCAGTTTTCGCCGATGTTCAGCGCCAGCAGCAGCGGCAGACCAAACGTGAAGCGGTCAATAAGTTAATGGCCAAATATAAGATCAGCGATCAGGGTCAGCAATAATAATGCGGCTGATTTTTTTACTCCTGTCCTTGTTGACAGTATTTTCCATGCCTTCCATCGCCGATGAGGCGCGCCCGGTTTATGTTGAGATTATTGAACAGCAGAGCGCTGAGTACCTATTAAAGTGGAAAATTCCGCCGGTAATGCCCGACCGCCAAGAGCCCGCTATTGAGCTTAGTCATAGCAGCTGCAGCATTATTGGCAACGGTGTCAGCGGGCGTCCCGCAGGGTTGGTGGGTAGGAAGCTCTATCGCTGTGAGCAGGCCAGTCCAGCATTCTCGGTTCAGCTTATTTATCCTCGCAGTAATCCCGCACTGACCTCATTGGTTGTCTTTAAACCTTTGGTTGGGGATCCTGTGCAGGTCTTTTCCGGTCCTGAAAAAACGACCATTGAGATGCCTTTGGCATCGTCGCCGTCCGATGTGGCCAAGCAGTACACAGTCGCGGGGATAGAACATATTTTGATCGGCACCGACCACCTGCTTTTTGTGGTCTGCTTGATAATGATCGCCGGAAGTTTTAAACGTTTACTGCTTACGGTGACCGGTTTTACCGTCGCCCATTCAATTACGCTCAGCCTGGCGACACTCAATATTTTCCGCCTGCCCACGGAGTTGGTTGAGCTGTTAATTGCGCTGAGTATTTTGCTATTGGCTGTAGAAATTATTAAGCACAGGCGAGGAATTGAGCAAGACAGTTTTACCTGGCGCTACCCGATCAGCGTCTCAGCAGTGTTCGGTCTATTACATGGTTTTGGTTTTGCGGTGGTATTGCAGGAGCTGGGGTTGCCAGCCTCAATGAAGGTGCATGCATTGCTGTTCTTTAATATTGGTGTTGAGCTGGGGCAGCTGGCGTTTATTGTCGCGGTGTTGGCGCTGACGGCGACAGTTACCAGAATCGCGATTATCGGCAGGCATCGCGAGAAACTTGCCGAAGCTGCAATCTATACCATTGGTATCTGCAGCGCCTATTGGTTGTTCGAGCGCAGTGTATTTCTGATCTAGAACGATCTTCTGAGAAGCGTTACTTAATATGACCAAGATGTTTACTTAATACCCTTAGCGAAGGCTTAAATAGCTTTGCAGTGCAGGCCAGAATATGACCGGTATCCATAAACTTCTCGCCCCCTTGAAAGTCGCTCACCATGCCGCCGGCTTCGCGCACGATCAGTACACCAGCAGCAATATCCCAAGGTTTTAAAGACATTTCCCAAAATACATCCATACGCCCCGCAGCCACATAGGCGAGGTCCAGAGAGGCAACACCCATGCGGCGGATACCCGCAGAGTTATCGGCGAAGTCGTGCATGCAGGCTAAATAGTTATTCATCTCATTAAAAGACGGCGCGCTAAAAGGAATGCCGGTGGCATAGAGTGCCCCAGCTTCTTCGGTGCGACCAGAGACGCGAATACGGCGGCCATTGAGTTTGGCGCCATCACCGCGGCTAGCGGTAAACTCTTCATTTTTAAATGGCTCTAAAATCACCGCATGTTCCAACTTGCCCTTGATGCGGCAGGCAATAGAGATAGCCACATGGGGAATACCGCGAACAAAATTAGTGGTGCCATCCAATGGGTCAATAATCCACTCCACATCGGAATCCGCATTGCCACTGACACCACTTTCCTCACCGAGAAATCGGTGGTCTGGGTAAGCTTTCTTGATGTTGTAGATAATGGTTTCTTCTGAGCGGCGATCCACTTCAGTGACAAAGTCATGGCGACCCTTTTCATCAACCTTTACTAAATCGAGATTATCGGCAGATTTAACAATCATTTCCCCTGCCTGACGGGCAGCGCGAAGGGCAATATTAACCATAGGTTGCATAGGGCGTTTTCCAAGTGACTTTAAAGAGCGGTCAGCATTGTAACAGAACTACTGTGCCAGAGAAGCCTGATTCTGCTACACTCACGCCCCAATTTTAGGGCGGCAATCTCAACGAGTAAGAGGCTTACTGTGTCTACCACTGAACGTCAGGCAAAAATTCGCATTGTGCTGGTCAATACCACCCACCCGGGCAATATTGGAGGTGCCGCTCGGGCTATGAAAAATATGGGCCTCGCCGAACTGTATCTGGTACAACCTCGGGAATACCCGGCGCCAAGAGCGGTATGGCGAGCCGCAGGTGCCAGAGATGTATTGAGTAATGCCAAAATTGTTGAGTCTGTCGATGACGCCATCGCAGGCTGCGGCCTGGTAGTGGGCACCAGCGCCCGTGAGCGCAGAATCCCCTGGCCTCTAATAAACCCCCGCGAATGCGGTGCAAGAATTTGGCAAGAAGCAGAGACCCATGATGTCGCCCTGCTGTTTGGTCGCGAAGATCGCGGACTGACCAACGAAGAGTTGCAAAAGTGTCACTACCATGTGCATATCCCCTCAAATCCAGAGTACAGCTCGCTCAATTTGGCCACTGCTGTGCAGGTTTTAGCCTACGAGGTGCGTATGGCCAGCCTCGCCGATGAAGAGGGCAATCTGCCTTCACTGGCAGAATGGGATCAGCCGCCAGTGACTGCCGATGACCTCGAGTATTTCCATGAGCACCTGGCTAAAACCATGGAAGATCTAGGTTTTTATGATCCGGAAAATCCCAAGCAGCTGCTGACGCGTTTGCGACGGCTATTTAACCGCACTCGTATGGATCAAATGGAAGTGTCGATATTGCGTGGTCTGCTGTCATCGGTGCAGCGTATTATTAATAAATAACCTATTAAACTAATCAACTATTTAGTTGACTAAATTACTAGGTTATTAGATAATTCCGCCCTTTAAAGGCAGGTCAACTCTCAGGTTATAGATATGCGCTTAACAACTCGAGGACGCTACGCAGTAACAGCAATGCTCGACTTAACGCTTCACGCCGCGGACAAGCCAATTTCACTGGCAGATATTTCTGAGCGACAGTCTATCTCGCTGTCGTATCTTGAACAGTTGTTTTCGCGCCTGCGCAAGTCCGGTTTGGTTTCCAGCGTTCGTGGTCCCGGGGGTGGTTATCACCTTGGCCGCAGCAGTGATGGCATCTTTGTGGCCGAAATTATCGATGCCGTAAGTGAGTCTATAGATACCACCAACTGTCAGGGCAAAGGCGACTGTCAGGGGGGTGAAATCTGTTTGACGCACAATCTGTGGAGCGACCTCAGTAAAGAGATCCATGGGTTTTTAAACGGCATTAGTCTGGCTGATCTAGTCGCGAAACGAAACGTACAATCTATAGCCCAGCGCCAAGTTGATCAGTTGCTGGTTATAGATGACAACATGCAGGCAGGCGCCTGCTGAATTTGGAGTAATTAATGAACCTTCCCATTTATCTGGACTATGCTTCCACAACGCCCGTAGACCCGGCTGTTGCAGATAAAATGATGCAATTTTTGACCCCCACAGGTCAGTTCGGTAACCCAGCGTCTCGCTCCCATGTATTTGGCTGGCAGGCAGAGGCCGCGGTAGAAGATGCGCGCAACGATGTTGCCACGCTGATCGGCGCGGATCCTCGCGAGATTGTCTGGACCAGCGGAGCCACTGAAGCCAATAATCTGGCGATCAAAGGCTGCGCACATTTCAATCAGCGCAAAGGCAAACATGTTATTACCTCCAGAATTGAGCACAAAGCAGTGCTGGATACCTGTCGCCAATTAGAGCGTGAAGGCTGGGAAGTGACCTACCTGGATCCAGACAGCAGTGGCCTGATTCAGCCCCAGATGGTGGCCGACGCGATTCGTGAAGACACCACCGTCGTTTCGATCATGCATGTAAACAATGAGCTGGGCACCTTAAATGACATAGCCTCGATTGGCGCGATCTGTCGCGACAACAAAGTATTCTTCCATGTCGATGCTGCCCAGAGTGCAGGTAAAACCGCGATCGACGTCGAAGCCATGAATGTGGATATGATGTCGTTCTCTGCCCACAAAATTTATGGCCCCAAAGGGATTGGCGCACTCTATGTTCGTCGCAAGCCGCGCGTACGGATTGAGGCGCAGATGCACGGTGGCGGTCATGAGCGCGGTATGCGATCCGGTACCTTGCCAACCCACCAGATTGTGGGCATGGGTGAAGCCTTCAAAGTAGGTTTTAACAACCTGGCTGAAGAGTCGGCACGCATCGAAGCGTTGCGCACGCGGCTGTGGGAAGGCGTCTCCGATATGGAAGAGGTGCATCTCAATGGTTCCAAAGACCAGCATGTTCCGGGTATCGTCAATATCAGCTTTGCCTTTGTCGAGGGCGAGTCATTGATTATGGCTCTGCGCGATCTGGCCGTGTCCTCAGGATCGGCCTGTACCTCAGCCAGTCTGGAGCCCAGCTATGTGCTGCGAGCACTGGGTTTAAATGATGAGATGGCACACAGTTCAATCCGCTTTAGTATCGGTCGCTACACCAGCGAAGAGGATATTGATAACGCCATTGCCAAGGTGCGCCATGCAGTTGGAAAACTGCGAGAACTATCGCCTCTATGGGATATGTTCAAAGATGGTGTTGATCTAGATACAGTAGAGTGGGCAGCGCACTAAGCACTGCTCAGAGTTATTCAAACAAATTGATAGAGGAGTCATAAATATGGCTTACAGTGAAAAGGTTATTGATCATTACGAAAATCCACGCAACGTTGGCAAGCTCGACGATAGCTCCAAGAATGTGGGTACTGGCATGGTGGGTGCCCCCGCCTGTGGCGATGTTATGCGTCTCCAGATCCAGGTCAGCGATGAGGGCATTATTGAAGATGCCAAATTTAAGACCTATGGCTGTGGCTCAGCCATTGCCTCGAGCTCATTGTTAACTGAATGGGTTAAAGGGCAGCATATTGATGCCGCTGCCGAGATTAAAAATACCGAGATTGCTGAAGAACTGGCCCTACCGCCAGTAAAAATTCACTGCTCTGTACTGGCCGAAGACGCCATTAAAGCAGCAGTGCGCGACGTTAGAGAAAAGCAGGCCCAATAACAATGGCGATTACCATGACCTCAGCTGCAGAGCAGCATGTTGTTAAACACCTGGAACACCGTGCCAAAGGTGTTGGCATTCGTTTGGGTGTGCGCACCACAGGCTGCTCAGGCCTGTCCTATGTGCTGGAGTTTGTCGATGATGCCGCCGCAGAAGACGAAGTTTTTCTATGCGGTGAGGTGAAGCTGATTATTGACCCCAAAAGCCTGCTGTACCTCGATGGTACCGAGCTCGACTATGTCAAAGAAGGTTTAAACGAGGGCTTTGAGTTTAAAAACCCCAATGTAAAAGACGAATGTGGTTGCGGCGAGAGCTTCCATATCTAACTGCTTTGGCTGATAACGCTGCGCCGCGCACACTACACAGGTTGATAGCCCCTTGAAACTTTCCAGTAATTTCTTTGAAATTTTCGCTATCCCAGTGGCCTGGCAGGTAGAGCACAGGCACCTTGATTCAAGATACCGCAGCCTCCAGCAAGAATTCCATCCCGATCGCTATGCCAGTAAAGGTGATGTTGACAAGCGTCTGGCTATGCAGACCGCATCACTGATCAATCAAGCCTATGAAACTCTGCAGTCGCCGCTAAAACGCGCCCAGTATCTGCTCGAGCTCCAACAGATCGACGCCAGCCAGGAAAGCCATATCACCAGTGATGGTGCCTTTCTTATGCAGCAGATAGAACTGCGCGAACAACTCTCGGAAGTGCGCGATAATGCAGACCCCTTTGCTGCATTGGAGAGCTTGCGCACAGGGGTTGCATCCAGTTACCGCGAGCAGCAGAGTCAATTTCAGGCCCAGTATCAGTCGCAGGCCTACGACGACGCATTTAACACCGTGGCTAAAATGCAATTTTCGGCCAAATTACTCGATGAAATAGAACAGCTTGAAGCAGATTTAGAGGACCAATAACCAGTGGCATTACTGCAAATCTCAGAGCCGGGTCAATCACCCCAACCCCATCAGCGCAAACATACGGTGGGCATAGATCTGGGTACCACCAACTCATTAGTCGCCACAGTGCGCAGCGGCATGGCCGAGGTGCTGGCCGACGAACAGGGCAGAGAGCTATTGCCCTCAGTCGCCCATTACACCTCAGAGGGCGTCAGCTGTGTCGGCTACGAAGCTGCCGAGCATAATATTAGCGATCCACTCAACACCCTGGCCTCGGTTAAACGCCTGATGGGCCGTGGTCTGGCCGATGTAAAAGCCTTTGGTGATCAGCTCCCCTACGAATTTGCAGCCGATGACGGCGGCATGCCCAAAATAAAAACCGTGGCAGGTCTGGTCAGTCCGATACAGGTCTCCGCTGAAATACTGCGCAAACTGGCTGGCCGAGCAGAGATTGCCTTTGATAGCATGCTCGACGGCGCGGTCATTACCGTGCCCGCCTATTTCGATGACGCCCAGCGCCAGGCGACTAAGGACGCCGCGACATTGGCTGGCATCAAAGTATTGCGCCTGTTAAATGAGCCCACTGCAGCAGCCATTGCCTATGGTCTCGATCAAGATGAGGATCAGGAGCGCACTATTGCTATCTATGATCTCGGCGGCGGCACCTTTGATATTAGTATTCTGCGTCTCTCTAAAGGTGTCTTTGAAGTGTTGGCTACCGGTGGAGACTCCGCCCTAGGTGGCGATGACTTCGATCATGCTATTGCCGACTGGCTGCGCCAGCAAATAGGCATGGATGGAGATCTCAGCCCGATTCAGCAGCGCATTCTGCTAGAGGCGGCTAAGTCGGCTAAAGAAGAGTTGACCGAGTCTGAACAGGTCGAGCTGCAAATTCATGACTGGCAGGGGACAATCACGCGGCCACTGATGCACGATCTGATTGATGGCCTAATTGATAAGACACTGCGCGCCTGTAAGCGCTCACTTCGTGATGCAGGGTTAACATCAGACAGTATCGACAATGTAATTCTAGTGGGAGGTTCTACCAGAACGCCGAGAGTGGGGGCCAAAGTGGCCGAGTTATTTGGCCGAGAACCGCTGTGCAATCTCAACCCGGATCAGGTGGTTGCCATGGGTGCAGCATTGCAGGCCGAGGTGTTGGTGGGCAATAAGTCGGGTGACGATATGTTGCTGTTGGATGTTATTCCACTGTCACTGGGCGTGGAGACCATGGGTGGTCTAATTGAAAAAATTATTCATAGAAACACCACCATCCCAGTGGCCAAGGCGCAGGAATTCACCACCTTTAAAGATGGACAAACCGCCATGGCCATTCATATTTTGCAGGGCGAGCGTGAACTAGCCACAGATTGCCGATCACTGGCACGTTTTGAATTGCGTGGTATCCCACCAATGGTGGCTGGCGGGGCAAAAATCCGTGTCGCCTATCAGGTCGATGCCGACGGGCTGCTGAGCGTCTCAGCTCGTGAATTAACCAGCAACGTTGAATCCAGAATTGAAGTAAAGCCTTCCTATGGCCTCGGTGAAGAAGAGATCACCAATATGCTGCAGGCTTCATTTAGCCATGCGCGCGACGATATGCAGGCTCGGGCACTGCGCGAACAGCAGGTTGAAGCCGACCGCATGATTGAAGATCTGCTCGCTGCCATCTATAAAGATGGTGATGCCCTGCTTGATAAAGAGGAGCGGCGCTGCTTAAAAGTCGCCATCGAAGAGCTGCGCGAGGTGCGCGAAAGCACCACCGAACACCGTCCATTGGCGCGTCAGATCGAATCTGTTGCCAAGGCCAGTGAAGAATTTGCCGCCAGACGTATGGATGCCAGCATTAAAAGTGCACTGGCAGGTCAGACGCTGGATGAAATTGAGAAAGGATAGAAGCATGCCCAAAATAGTATTTTTACCCCATCACGAGATTTGCCCTGAGGGCGCCGTGGTTGAAGCCAAAAAAGGTGAGAGCATCTGTGATGCCGCTCTGCGCAATGGCTTAGATATTGAGCATGCCTGCGAAATGTCCTGTGCCTGCACCACCTGTCATGTGCATATTCGTGAGGGCTTTGATGAGCTGCCCGAAGCTGATGAACTGGAAGAAGACTTTCTCGACAAAGCCTGGGGTGTAGACCCAGACTCGCGCCTTAGCTGCCAGGTGATTATGGCGGAGCAGGACCTGGTCGTCGAGATACCCAAATACACCATCAATATGGTGTCCGAACGTCATTAAATGCCTGCCCAAACCACAGGGCAGCGATTGGAGTAATGGACTATGATTAAGTGGACTGATATTAATGAAATTGCGATAGAGCTGACGGACAATCATCCGGATGTGGATCCGCATTACGTTAACTTTGTCGACCTGCGCAAATGGGTCCTTGAAATCGAAGATTTCTCTGATGATCCAGATCGCTGCGGCGAGAAAATTCTAGAGGCCATTCAGATGGCTTGGATAGAAGAACAGGACTAGATTAGAACCAAAGAGCAGCACAAAGACAGTAATGCAAAAAAGCAGAGCAAGATAAAGGGTAGGATTAGCCCAATCTCTTAAGCGCAAAAGGATTTTAGCAGGCAACGGATGCGCGAAAAAAACCACCTTTACAAAAAAGTATTGGATACGGCGCCTTTCGGGACTCTCTTTTTTGCCTACGGCGTATGCATCGATGCCAATGCCAAAGCTCTGTCACTACTGCGCTGTCAGCGCACAGAAATTATCGGCACCGCCCTCGGTGAAGAGTCAGACAGAGACTATCAAGCCGCTATCGCCCAGCTTGTTCTGGTCGTTAATAAACTCGAAAAAGATCAACTTCCCGGTATTTTGTGGCGCTCAGAAAATACTCTAGAAGATAACGAAATTGTGGTATCTCAGGGCCCGGTGGAAGATGCCGATAATGTCCTGTGTATTATGCTCTATCCCCTGCCAGCACTGGCGCAGATGGTGGTAGAGGAGTTTGCCACCGACAGCCTAGAGAGCATCGAGACCAGCTCTCAACGCATAGGACCCCCCGCATCAGCAGCTATCTCCAATCTCGTTGAAAGCTCCAAAACAGCCTACAGCCCTGAGCCAAATAACAGCCCTGCGCCTAATAAAAGCCCTCAGCCAATAATTAGCCCCGCCCCCCAAGCAGCCGAAATCCTATCTGGCCTGCCCATAGGTAAACCTCTGCTCAAAAGCATCAACAGCTATATCGATCTAGACCGTGACGACAACGCCTGCGGTGCACTGCTACTAATCGATCTGGATCACTTAAACTCTATCAACGAATCCCTGGGCAAACATATCGGCGCGCAGATACTCGAACGCGCCCATGAAACGATCCAGACCATGCTCATCGAAACGATGCAGGTGACGCAGGTTGCCGGTGATGCGTTTCTGCTGTTTATCAAGGACCTGGCCACAACCCCAGAACAGGCAAAAGAGAGGGCGCTGGCGCTGGCAAATGTAATTCGCTGCATCATTGCACGCCCCCACTTTACCGAAAATGGCGAAGTTATAGTCACCGCCAGCGTCGGTATTACCCTGCTTTACGATCAGCTGGTCACTGCAGAGCAGGCGATTCAGCAGGCCGAGAGCGCTATGTTTGAAGCCAAGCGCCGCGGCCGCGATACCATTATGCTATTTGATACACAGATTACCCGTCAGGCACAGCAGCGTAGTACCCTGCAGTCGAGCCTGCGCAAAGCAGTGGTTAATCAGGAGTTCGATCTCTACCTCCAGCCTCAGGTCTCTACCCATACCGGGGCAGTGGTGGGCGGCGAAGTGCTGTTGCGCTGGATACACTCCGGCCATGCGATGCATACCCCCGCTGACTTTATCCCTATTCTTGAAGCTTCCGGCATGATTGTCGATGTCGGCCTCTGGGTAATTCGCACATCCTGCGAATACCTGCGCAATATGCTCGACAGCGGTATCTGGACGCCAGATATGCAGCTGGGGGTGAATATAAGCCCAAAACAGTTTCATGACCCGGGCCTGATTAGCTCCCTTGAGCACAGCCTTAAAAGCTACGATATCAGCCCGGACATGCTCACCCTTGAAGTGACTGAAAATCTGCTTATTGATGACTTTGAATCGGTGGTCGACAAGATCAAAAAGATTCGCGATATGGGTACTCGCTTCTCAATTGATGATTTTGGCAGCGGTTACTCGTCGATGATCTACCTCAAGCGTCTGCCGCTGGATGGTCTCAAGATCGATCGCGAATTTATCAGCAATCTCAATACCGACAAAGACACCCTGGGCCTCGTCGAAGCGATCATGATGGTGTCGCGCCATTACGGCTTAGAAGTGGTTGCCTAAGACGTTGAAAAACGCGAGGTCCTTGAAGTGCTGCGCAGCCTCGGTTGCGATAAATATCAGGGTGCCCATTTCAGTATGCCAGTCTGTCTGGACAAATTTCAGCAGCTCTTAGTGGCCTAGACAATAAAAGCATTGTTACCGCCTTCTTGTGCAGGTAAAATCCGCGCCATTGCCCGCAGGGGCTATTTTTTTAACCCTACTATTAACTAGTCTAATCCCCATTTTGGAGAACTCTTCATGGCGACTGAACGCACTCTATCTATTATCAAGCCCGATGCCGTTGCAAAAAACGTTGTTGGTCAAATTCTAAGCCGCTTTGAATCTGCAGGCCTAAAAATTGTTGCCTGCAAAATGCAGCAACTGAGCCAGGAACAGGCAGAAGGTTTTTACGCTGAGCACAGCGAACGCCCTTTCTTTAAAGACCTGGTTGCATTTATGACCTCAGGCCCCGTATCGGTACAGGTACTTGAAGGCGAAAATGCCATCATGACCAACCGCGACCTGATGGGTGCGACTAACCCTAAAGAGGCTGCAGCTGGTACTATTCGTGCAGACTTTGCAGAATCAATTGATGCCAACGCCGCACATGGCTCTGACTCAGCTGAATCTGCAGCCCGAGAAGTTGCGTACTTTTTTGCAGATAACGAGATTTGCGCTCGTTAAACAGAGAGTTTAGGGCAGTATTGTCCTAGGAACCTATGCCAAAAGAAGTTGAAGTAACAGCAATAGACGTCGAACCCCAGCAAGTTAAAACTAACTTGCTGGGGTTTTCTGCGTCCAAACTCGGTGACTTTTTCGAAGAAATTGGCGAAAAACGCTTTCGCGCGACCCAGATCATCAAGTGGATTCATCAGATGGGCGAATGTGATCTCGACCAGATGACCAATATCTCCAAAGATCTGCGCGAACGCCTGAAAAGCATCGCCGAGATCAAGCTCCCGGAAGTTGTAAGCTGCCAGGATTCAGTCGACGGCACCCGAAAATGGCTGATTAAAGTCGATGGTGGCAGCTGTATTGAGATGGTGTATATCCCCGAGCGTGAGCGCGGCACTCTCTGTGTCTCCTCGCAGATCGGCTGTGCCCTGGACTGCAGTTTCTGCGCCACCGGCAAGCAGGGATTTAACCGCGACCTTACCGCCGCCGAAATTATTGGCCAGCTGTGGATAGCCGCAGACTCCTTTAATCAGTTTGAGCACAAGGCACCGCGCCGTGTCACCAATGTGGTGATGATGGGCATGGGCGAGCCATTGATGAACTTCGATAATGTTGTCGACGCGATGAATATTATGCTCGAAGACAATGCCTACGGGCTCTCAAAGCGCCGTGTGACCCTGAGCACTGCAGGGGTAGTGCCAGCACTGGATAAGCTTGCCGAGGTGAGTGATGTGTCACTGGCAATTTCACTACATGCACCGAACGACAAATTGCGTAATGAACTTGTGCCGATCAATCGTAAATACAACCTGCAGCAATTTATTGACAGCGCAGCCAGTTATATTGACAAGATGCCGGATAATCGCCGCAAGGCTACTGTCGAATATACATTGATGGATCAGGTCAATGATCGCACGGTACACGCTCGTGAGCTGGCTGTATTATTAAAAGACTTACCGTGCAAAATAAATCTGATTCCCTTTAACCCCTTTCCTGGTTCCGAGTATAAACGGGTTACCAATACGGCACTAAATCGGTTTAGGGACATTCTGGCAGGGGAGGGTTACACTGTGACCGTGCGCACCACGCGAGGTGACGATATTGCGGCAGCCTGTGGCCAATTGGCGGGCGAAGTTAATGACAAAACCCGCCGTCAGGAACGCTATAAAAAACGGCTAGAAGAGGTGCAGTCAGTAAAAATTATCGAATAGACGATGGTGTTGGAGTCACTTAGTCGTTAGCAGTATGTGGCTAGCAAGCAGAGGGACATGGAATGGTCGTAAAAAATCTAGATAGATTTTTAGTAATAATTTTTTTAGGCGTGGCAATACTGGCATCAGGATGTGTGTCGACAATGTCGCAACCTCGACAGGCAGGAGATCCCGAGGCGGCATACCAGCAGCATCTCAAACTGGCCATGCATTACATAGGTGCAAAAAATCGGGACCTAGCCAGAGTACATTTAGAAAAAGCAGGTCAGATCGACTCAGGACTTGCTCGGGCGCAGGTTTCGCGGTTATACAATGGTTATGCATTGCTCTACCAGTTGGAGTTGGAGACAGAATTAGCTGAGGCTCATTACCGCAAAGCCATAACCAGTAATAAACACGACAGCATGGTGCGCTATAATTATGCGGCGTTTTTGTTTAATCAGAGCCGTTTTAAAGAGGCGCTCAAACAGATACAAGTGTCCAGTGACGACCTAGGCTATGGGCGGCGTCCTCAGGCTTTTTATATAATGGGCCTGTGCCAGTCCAGGCTGAATAAAAGTGAGCAAGCACTTAGCTCGTTTGAAAAAGCAACGCACCTAGAGCCGCGATTTGCAGACCCATATTTGGAGATTGGAGAAATATACTTTGGGCAGCAGAAATATTTTAACGCCAAACGTGTGCTAGACCAGTATGCTCTGTTAGCTCAGTCTACAGCTAAAAGTCTGTGGCTGTCTGTGCGGCTGGAAGGCCGCCTTGGTAATAGAGATAAGGCTTCGAGCCAGGGTCTACAATTGAAAAATTTATTTCCGTACTCAAAAGAAAACGTCGAGTATCAAAAATGGTTGAATCGGTAATTGAGTAGATGTTTAGTAAAACTCCAATAGTAAGACGCAAGTCGCGGCAGATTATGGTAGGCAATGTTCCGGTAGGCGGCGATGCGCCTATTTCCGTGCAGAGCATGACCAACACCAGCACCGGGGATGTTGCTGCCACCGTAGAGCAAATAAAACGTATTCAGCTAGCGGGCGCCGATATAGTGCGAGTGTCCGTTCCCTCGCTCGAGGAGGCAGAAGCCTTCGGTCGAATTCGCAAGCTTGTCGATATTCCCCTAGTTGCTGATATTCACTTTGATCACAATATTGCTCTGCGGGTAGCCGATCTAGGTGTTGACTGTCTACGCATCAATCCCGGTAATATCACCAGAGAAGACCGGCTACGTGAGGTGATCGCCAAGGCCCGCGACCTTAGCATTCCTATTCGCATTGGGGTTAATGCTGGCTCCCTGGGTAAGGACCTCTTGCGCAAATACAGTGAACCCACCGCCGAAGCCTTGGTTGAGTCTGCCATGCGCAATGTCGAACTGCTCGACAAGTATGATTTCCAAGACTTCAAAGTGAGTGTGAAAGCCTCAGATATTTTTATGGCTGTGGCAGCCTACCGAGATCTAGCTAAGCGCATTGAGCAACCATTACATCTTGGTATTACCGAAGCTGGTGGTCTCCGCTCAGGCACAGTAAAGTCGGCCATCGGTCTTGGTGCGCTGTTGCTTGATGGTATTGGCGATACAGTGCGCATTTCATTGGCCGCGGACCCAGCCGAAGAGGCCAAGGTGGCCTGGGATATGCTGCGCAGTTTAAGATTGCGCAGCAAAGGTATTAACTTTATAGCCTGCCCCAGCTGTTCACGGCAGAACTTTGATGTCATTAATACCGTCAACGAATTAGAGAACCGTCTTGAAGATATTACCGTGCCTATGGATGTGTCCATTATTGGCTGCATTGTCAATGGCCCAGGGGAAGCAAAGGAGTCTGATTTTGGGCTGACCGGTGGCTCGCCAGCTAATCTGGTTTATATCGATGGTGTGCCCGACCATAAGTTGGGCAATGACAACCTAGTTGACGAATTAGAGGCGCGGATTCGCACTAGGGCCGCGGCCAAAGAGATTGAGCTGGCCAAAGATGCAGATAACTTAATTGCCAAAGCTTAAAAGAGTAATAATACAATTATGAAACTTCAATCCATCCGCGGCATGAACGACCTGCTTCCCGAGCAGTCGGCAACATGGCAGTATCTTGAGAGAACTGTTGCCGAGGTGTTAGGCCGTTATAGCTACCGAGAGATACGCTTTCCGATACTTGAACAGACCGAGCTGTTTAAGCGAGCGGTAGGTGAGGTCACCGATATAGTCGAAAAAGAAATGTACAGCTTCGATGACCGCAATGGCGACAGCCTCAGTCTCCGACCTGAGGGCACCGCAGGCTGTGTTCGCGCCTGCACAGAAAATGGGCTTTTACATAATCAAACCCAGCGTCTATGGTACAGCGGGCCTATGTTCCGTCACGAGCGTCCGCAGAAAGGCCGCTTGCGCCAGTTTCACCAGATTGGTGTAGAAGCCTTTGGTTTAAATGGGCCAGATATTGATGCGGAGCTATTACTGATTACGGCGCGTCTATGGAAAGTATTAAAAATAGATCATGAGGTAACTCTGCAGATTAATAGCCTCGGCACATCAGCAGATCGCAAGACTTATCGAGCCGCGCTGGTTGATTATCTCGTCGCCCAGCAAGACCAGCTCGATGAAGATAGTCGGCGTCGGTTGCAGACTAACCCTATGCGTATTTTGGATAGTAAAAATCAACATACCCAGGCGCTGTTAAATGAAGCCCCAAAACTGGCTGACTTTATTGACCAGGAGTCCCGAGACCACTTTGAGCAGTTATGTGCCGTATTGGATGGCGCTAATATTGCCTATGAGATTAACCCCCGACTAGTGCGGGGCCTCGATTATTACTCCAAAACCGTTTTTGAATGGGTCACCACTAGCCTTGGGGCTCAGGGTACAGTTTGTGCTGGTGGCCGCTACGATGGCCTAGTAGAGCAACTCGGTGGAAAATCCTGCCCAGGCGTTGGTTTTGCAATGGGTATAGAAAGACTGGTGTTGCTGCTTGACGAGTTGGCCGTTGTCCCCGATAGTATCGCCCAGACTGTTGACCTATACATAGTTGCAGTGGGGGATATACAACAGGAGGCGTTGGTTCTAGCAGATCAACTGCGCAGCCAGTGTCCGAATATTCGTATTGAAAGCCATTGCGGTGGCGGCAGTTTTAAATCGCAAATTAAGAAAGCAGATAAAAGCGGAGCCGCAGTCGCACTGATACTCGGCGAAGACGAAATGGCATCCGCAACAGTAGGGGTAAAATTTCTCCGCGAAGATAAACCCCAGAAAACTGTTGACCAGCAAGAACTGGGCAACTTATTGACGACTTATTTCACTGATTGAGGAACACCTGTGGCAGACCATCTTTCTGAAGAAGAGCAAATTGAAGCCTTAAAGCGTTGGTGGGCTGCAAACGGAATACCGACTATCGCAGCCGTGGTTTTGGTAATTGGAGGCTATTTCGGCTGGCAGTACTGGGAACAACAGCAAGAGATCCAGACCAATCAGGCCTCTGAGGTCTATTTGGATATGATTGAAATAGTATCGGCAACCGAGGCAGGTGAGCAGCTCGATAGCACCCAACAGGCGCAAATAAATCTATCTGCTGATCAGCTTAAAGACAATCATAGCGATTCAGCCTACGCACAGTTTGCGGCTATGCTAAAAGCCAAGCTAGCAGTCGACAATGGGGATTTGGACGGTGCCGTGAACGAGCTTAATTGGGCCCTAAATAATGATCCAGCACCACCTACCGAACGCCTGGTCCGGTTGCGTCTGGCTCGGGTTGAGGCGGCGCGCGGCAATGTGGATGTGGCATTGCAAATGGTGCAAGGTATTGACACAGCTGAGATGAAATCTTCCTATGAAGAAGCCAAAGGCGACTTCTATTTACTGCAAGGTAACAACGCTGCCGCATTTACCGCCTATGAATCTGCTTTGGCATCAAATGAATCTCGTGATCAGATGGTTGCAAACATACTGCAGCTAAAAATCAGTCAAGTACGTCCTGCTGAGACTGCTCCAGTTGAAAATAGTGAACAAACAAGAGGAGCTGTGAAATGAGAAATTCTTCACTGATTGTGATGCTTTTAGCATCTATGCTCATTGGCGGCTGCAGTATTTTTGGTGGTGATGACGATGCCGCGATTACTCCCGCTGAATTAGTCAAATTCAAACAACAGGTTACGATTAAGCGTGAATGGTCGGCAAAAGTTGGTTCGGGAAATCAAGATTTTCGCAACAGTCTGCGCCCCACGGCGGATACTGAGAGAGTCTATGCTGCTGATCACGAGGGTACTGTAACTGCCCTCAACATCAGTAACGGCAAAAAAGTATGGAAAGTAGAGCTCGACGTTCAGGTTTCTGGTGGCGTGGGTTACGGTGCAGGCCTTGTAATGATCGGCACTATTGAGGGCAAAGTATATGCTCTTGAAGCCGATACTGGCGCGGTATTATGGATCGGCCAAGTCAGCTCGGAAGTTGTTTCTAGTCCCAAATCTAATGGCGAAATTGTTGCGGTGCAAACCATTGACGACAGACTATTTGCTCTGGACGCCAACACTGGCGATGAGATTTGGCAACATGACGGCGATGCTCCTATTTTAAGTGTGCGCGGTACCAGTGAATCTTTGGTGACCGACACTATGGTATTGACTGGATTTGATACAGGTAAGCTTGGGGCCTTTAATCCAGACAATGGTTCCTTGATCTGGGAGTCTCGTCTGGCAGTGCCCAAAGGCCGCACTGAGCTAGAGCGTATGGTTGATATTGACGGTGAGCCCCTGTTAGTCGGTGACGTTATCTATGCCGTTACCTATCAGGGTCGTTTAGGTGCCCTTTCTCGCGGCACAGGCAGAAGCCTATGGTTTCAAGACAGTTCCTCTCACCATGCCCCAGCCTTCAGTCTAGACCAGGTTTACGTTACCGAAGACGAGGATGCAGTGCGTGCATTTAAGGCCGGTAGCGGCCAGCCAGTCTGGACTAATGACCAGTTATTTTTACGCCAGGTGACAGGCCCAGCGAAATTGGCAGGCACAGTAGCAGTGGCTGATAGCGAAGGTTACCTGCATCTGCTTGACCCAGTCGATGGCAGTTTTATTGGTCGCAAGAAAGTCAATGGTAGTGGCGTCAGTGCTCCGATGCTTAGCATCGGAGGCAGCCTAATTGTGCAGGCCAACGACGGCTCAATAGCAGCTTACGGGATTAAATAACTAGATGGCCGCAAGGCCATCTAGCATCAGTATATTGGGCTGTTTTGTTCGACCACATTACCCTGGGTGGTTATGGCGCTATGGTCAGCTGATTCAAGCGATATATAAAGCTGGCTAAGTCCATCGTCTGGGTTACATCGCTAGAAGCTTGGGGGCGAGCAAGCAGTAATAAGCTCACATTGGTCGCGGCCGACATTTTTAAAGTGGTGGGGAACAGTGCTTTTAAAATAATAAGCATCTCCAGCTTTTAATATCTTCTTTTCATCTCCGACCTGTACCTCTAGCGCACCACTTAGAATGATTCCGCATTCCTCACCCTCATGTTGAATGGCGTGCTTACCTGTATGGCTACCCGGCTGATAGCACTCCCTCATCATCTGAATAGACCTGTTGTGCAGATGGTTGCCTACCTGTAGATAGGAGACCCCTCCCTCTCCCAGCTGCAATAGTTTGTCGGCACTAAAAAATACCTGGTCTGAGAAGCTAAAGTCGTCCGCAAAGAAGTCACTCAGGCTGATAGGTATACCTCCGAGTACCTTTTTTAACATGCCAACCGTAGGGTTTACAGCCCCGGACTCAATCTGCGAGATAGTGGCATTAGCCACACCAGAAGCTCTGGCAAGCTGACGCTGGGAGAGTCCGGTTTTGTTACGAATCTCTTTTAGTCGAGCTCCAGTTTCACTGTCCATAAAATAATGCCTCTAATAATTAATTTATGTTTAGTATAGTAAACGGTTAAATGATAAAAGTTAATAAAATCAATATGATAATTATTTATAGGTAACTGGTTGTTTAACATGATGGGTGAGCTATAGAGTAACCGCTGATATGGATATGGCCATGCCATCAGAAGCCCTAGGGGTAATTAATTCGCTCCTTAAAATAATTGTCAAAATTCAAATATGAGTGACTTATGAAAAACCAGCCAACTGCTCAAGCTATGGATGCCTACTGGATGCCCTTCACTGCTAATCGTGACTTCAAGCAGTCCCCGCGATTAATTGCATCTGCTCAGGGTCACCATTACATCAGTAACGATGGTCGCAAAATTTACGATGGTTTTTCCGGTCTGTGGACATCAGGGATAGGCCACTGTCATCCAAAAATTGTCGAAGCCGTGCAGCGGCAAGTCGGCGAGTTAGATCTGTGCATGGGTTTTCAGCTTGGGCACAACAAGGCTTTTGAGCTGGCAGATAAACTTACTGATCTGGCTCCCCAAGGTATTGATCATGCTTTTTTCACCAACTCTGGCTCTGAGTCTGTTGATACCGCCTTAAAAATAGCTCTGGGTTATCATCGAGCAAAAGGAGACGCTAGTCGTACCAGGCTTATTGGCCGCCAGCGTGGTTATCATGGTGTCAACTTCGGGGGGATTTCCGTGGGTGGAATAGCCCCTAACCGCAAAATGTTCAGCGCCAACCTAATCAATGGTGTCGATCACTTACCCCACACCCACAGTCTAGAGCACGCCGCATTTAGTCATGGCCAACCGCAGTGGGGCGCACATCTGGCAGACGAACTTGAGCATCTGATCGCTCTCCATGACCCCAGTACCATAGCGGCAGTAATTGTTGAGCCGGTGCCCGGTTCTACTGGCATCTTACCGCCACCAGTTGGATACCTAGAGCGCCTGCGAGACATCTGCACAAGGCACGGTATTCTTTTAATTTTTGATGAAGTGATAACTGCTTTTGGGCGCGTGGGAGCGCCGTTTGCGGCGCAGCGGTTTGGAGTCACTCCAGACCTTATTACCACTGCTAAAGGTCTAACTAATGGTGTGATCCCTATGGGTGCTGTGCTGGCTACGGATGCCATTTATCAGGCCTTTATGCAGGGCCCGGAGCAAACTATCGAGCTGTTTCATGGCTATACCTATTCAGGCCACCCAGTAGCCGCAGCCGCAGGGCTGGCGACTTTGGAGGTCTATGAACAGGAGGGAAGCTTTGAACAGTCCCTGCAGCTAGAGACTCTATTTGCAGAAGCCATCCATCAGTTTGATGACCATCCGATGGTGATCGATGTACGAAATTTTGGCCTGATGGGGGCGATTGAATTAGCTCCCAGAGAGGCTCATCCGGGTGCTCGCGGCTTAGAGGTACATAAACATTGCTTTTGGGATGAAGATTTGGTGATTCGTAACAGCATGGATATATTACAGTTTTCGCCCTTTTTAAATTCAAAGCCAGATGACATAAGTAGTATGTTTGAAAGCATACGCCGTGTATTAGCTAGTATTGATTAGAACTAATTGTTGGAAATGCAAGGTTACCTGATCATGCTTGATATTCTGGGGTGTTAAGCACAGCAAACTAAAGTAGAATGCCGCAATTAAAACCTGCGGCATTTTTTATCCCATGATTCCTGTTATCGCTCTTGTCGGACGCCCTAATGTTGGCAAATCTACGCTGTTCAATCGACTCACTAAAAGTCGAGACGCGCTTGTGGCTAACTATTCCGGTTTGACCCGCGATCGTAAATACGGCGACGGAGAGATGTATGATCGCCGCTTTATGGTGATTGATACAGGTGGTATCAGTGGTGAGGAAGAGGGTATTGATGTGGGCATGGCCGAGCAGTCACTCCTAGCTATGGATGAGGCAGATGTGGTCCTGTTTATTGTCGACTGTCGATCTGGGTTACTTGCCGCTGACTATATGATTGCTGAAAAGTTGCGCCAGAAAAACCGTAAGGTTTATTTGGTGGCCAATAAGATTGATGGCCTTGATCCAGCAGCAGCGCTGGCAGATTTTTATCAGCTGGGTTTTTCAGGGATGTTTCCTACCACAGCTACCCATGGCCGAGGCGTGCGCTCGATGATGGAAGAGTTACTGGAGCCTTTCCCTCAATTTGTTGAACCGGACAATAGCGGCCTAAACAATATCAAGATCGGTATTGTTGGTCGTCCCAATGTGGGCAAGTCTACTCTGGTTAATCGTCTGCTCGGCGAAGACCGTGTAGTGGTATTTGATGAGGCGGGTACTACCCGAGACAGCGTTTATATTGATTATGAGCGCCATGGTCAGCACTACACCTTGATTGATACTGCGGGCATTCGTAAGCGCAAAAATATCAAGTTGGCAATTGAGAAATTCTCAATTGTCAAAACGTTGCAGGCTATAGATGATGCTAATGTGGTGGTGCTGATGGTAGATGCCCAAGAAGGGCTGGTCGATCAAGACCTTCACCTGATGGGTTCGGTGATTGATGCTGGCCGCGGCCTAGTTGTTGGTATTAATAAGTGGGATGGGTTGGCACCGGAAAAGCGCGAGAAAATAAAAGCGGATATTAAACGTCGCCTACAGTTTGCCGAGTTTGCCGATGTGCACTTTATCTCTGCATTGCATGGTACAGGCGTGGGTAATCTCTATGACTCTATTGGAGCAGCCTACTCTGCGGCCACAGATACATTGAGCGCCTCCCGTTTAACCAAGGTGCTTGAGGGAGCGGTGGAAGAGCATCAGCCACCAATGGTGCATGGCCGCCGTATCAAGTTGCGCTTTGCTCATGCCGGTGGCCGTAATCCGCCGGTAATCATTATTCATGGTAATCAGACTGATTCTGTGCCTGCGCAGTACACCCGTTATTTGGAAAAGATCTTCCGTCGTGAGCTGGGTCTGCACGGTACGCCAGTAAAGGTAGAATATCGGACTGGTGACAACCCCTATGGCAATAAGTCCAAAGCGGGTGAGAAACCAGTATTTAAGCGCAAGAAGGTTATAAAGTACGCTAAGCGACATGACGCTAACAACAGGAAGCGTTGATACCTCTGTTGCCAATGTCGTCCTGACTGAGTATAAAAACAACCTATATATGATTCAGAGGAAGCGCAGTTCTCTGCACTACCTGACGTAATACAAAACTGGTTCTAATGCTACTCACGCCCTCAATCTGGTTTAGCTTATCGAGCAAGAATTTCTGGTAATAATCCATATCAGGCATAACCACTTTTAACCAATAATCCGTATCACTGCCAGTAATTAGTGAGCATTCAACGACCTCTGGCCAATCAGTGACTTTGCTATCGAAGTTTTTTAGTCGCTTTGGGCTTTGATGATCCAGACTCACAGAAATATAAATGCTAATTGGTAGCCCCACCTTCTTTTGATCTAGCACTGTAATCTGACGGCTAATAATGCCGCTTTCGTATAGCAGTTTCATGCGCCTGGCACAGGGTGAGGGAGATAGCCCGACCCGTTCGGCCAACTCCAAATTACTAATGCTGCCATCAGCCTGTATTTCTTCTAGAATCCGGCGATCCATACGGTCTAGTTTAAAACTTGGCATAATTCACCTTTAATTAACATTAATTAAGTGAATATAGCTATTATTTTAAATTTCAGCAAACTTAAAAGAGAGATTTGACCCTGATAGTGGCGTTATTCTTGACACTTAATTAGTCATTTTTGATGAGAAACACCATGTCGTCCGATAATGAATATCGGCTCTCCTTTGCCACTCGCTCCGTCCACGCCGGCTATGATTGTAAGGCTAATGAGGGTTCCTTAAATCCACCAATTTACATGACCTCTACCTTTGCCTTTGACAATGTTGAGCAGGGAGCCAGCCGCTTTGCTGGTGAGCAACAGGGCCATTTTTACAGCCGTATTTCAAATCCGACCCAGGAGATTCTTGAGGCGCGTCTGGCTGATTTAGAAGAGGGCGAAGCGGCATTGGCAACTGCATCTGGTATGGGTGCTATTACCGCCACGCTCTGGACTCTGGTAGGGCCAGGTGATCAAATTCTGGTAGATGAAACTCTCTATGGCTGCACCTTTTCATTTTTGGAGCATGGCCTCAAAAAATTTGGCGTTGATATTTGTTATGCGGATTTCACTGATCATGCCGAGGTAAAAGCCAAACTAACTGACAAAACCAAGGTAGTTTATTTTGAGTCTCCAGTGAATCCAAACATGCGAGTTATTGATATCGAAGCCCTCAGCGTCTTAGTTAAAGATTTCAGCACTAGTATCACAGTAATGGTGGATAACACCTATTGCACACCGGCATTACAACGTCCCCTGACCCTAGGTGCAGATATTGTGGTGCATTCAGCGACTAAGTATCTAGGTGGTCATGGTGATTTGATTGCCGGTGCTGTAGTGGGCGATGCTGACATCATTCAGCAGATTCGATTATTTGGTTTAAAGGACATGACAGGTGCGGTGATTGCACCAATGACAGTATTTTTGATTTTGCGAGGGATTAAAACATTGCAGTTGCGCATGGAGCGTCACTGTCATAATGCTCAGAGGATTGCAGAGATGTTGGAGCAGCATCCGGCAGTTGATCAGGTGTTTTTCCCCGGTTTAAAAAATGACCCTTGGCATCAGGTTGCCTGTAAGCAGATGGATGGTTTCGGTGGCATGATTGCCCTGGAGTTAAAGGGGGGCCGCGAAGCGGGGGTGCGCATGCTAAATAGGCTCAAGTTGGCGAAATTAGCCGTCAGCTTGGGTGATGCCGAAACGTTGATTCAGCATCCAGCCAGTATGACACATTCGGTTTATACCCCAGCAGAGCGAGCTGAACACGGCATTACTGAGGGTCTGGTGAGGATATCTGCTGGACTTGAGGCAGCAGAAGATATTATTGCTGATTTGGATCAGGCTTTGGCTGGCTAATTAGAGTTCAGAAAAAGGCCGGGTGCAATCCTTTTGCTGTAGCGAGAACCCCATCTAAGTTTCGATGATTTCCTCAAAGACATAAAAAAACCCCAGCACTTACTGAGGTTTTTTTAGATTATGGTGCCCGGTCTCGGAATCGAACCAAGGACACGAGGATTTTCAATCCTCTGCTCTACCAACTGAGCTAACCGGGCGTCGCAAACTACTTGAGTGCAACTTGCGAGAGGCGCGTATTAAAGCGTCTGATTTGCGGTTCGTCAAGGATTATTCCTCAGGTGGGACGTATCCTTCAGCCTGATCGACATCTTCGCCATTGAAGAACTTTTCACGCTGCTCTGATAGATAGGTGCGAGCGGTCAGATCCATCATATTCAAACGCATTTCATTGATCAATGTGGTCTGATGAGTCATCCATTCGGCCCAGGCTTCTTTAGAGATATTATTGAAGATTTCCTCGCCTTTGGGGCCGGGAAAAGGGGCCATATCTAAGCCCGGGAGTTCTTTTTTAAGCTTGCGACATAAAACCATACGCGGCATAACTAACCTCTGTGTAATATTTGCCTATGTGGGATGTTTTTTAGCATTTATCAGCAACGCTTTAATGGGCGCTGGCATTCCTAATGATAGTGGTTTCTGCGGGTTATACCAGACTTGATTCTGACTATCAGCAACCTGCAGTGCAGATAGTCCTCGACTGTTGATGGTAATTTCTATGGGTTGGTAGTCAAGGTGAAAGTGACTGAAGGTATGACGTCTAATCTCAAGAATTTTCTGACTTTGAGGCTTGATGCCTAACATTATAAATGTCTTTTCTAACTGCTGGGGTGTCTCGCATTGAGGAAACACCCACAGTCCACCCCATAGACCCACGGGTGGATTTTGCTGCAGTAATAGCTCCCCTTCGGTATTGCGAATCATTAAAAAACAGGTGTTGCGAACAGCTAGTTTTTTCTTAGGTTTTTTTCCCGGGTAGTCTTGAGGATTGCCCTGCTCATGAGCCATGCAGCTTGTGATCAGGGGGCACTGCTCGCAGTTAGGTGAAGACCTAGTGCAAAGTGTGGCGCCTAAATCCATCATCGCCTGGGTGTAATCGGCGATCCGGTGATACGGCGTGTAGGTCTCGGCGGCGAGCCACAGCTGTTGTAATACTTCGCTTTTACCCGGCCAGCCTTCGATAGCCGCAAATCTGGCCAACACTCGCTTTACATTGCCATCTAGAATGGTCGCCTGATTTTGAAAGGCGATAGAGCTAATGGCGCCAGCGGTCGATCGACCAATACCGGGTAACTCACAAAGTTGTGCAACATTGTCGGGAAACTCTCCATCCAAATTATAAGCTACTTGCTGAGAGGTCTTATGCAGATTGCGTGCTCGAGCGTAATAGCCTAGCCCTGTCCAATGATGCAAGACCTCATCTAGAGGCGCCGCAGCCAGTGACTGGACTGAGGGGTAACTGGCCATAAAGCGTTTAAAATAAGGTATTACAGTGGTGACTTGAGTCTGCTGTAACATGATTTCTGATACCCAGACTCTGTAGGCACTTATATCTTTCTGCCATGGCAGGTTAGTTCGACCATATTTATCGAACCAGTTGAGTACTGCTTGCTGAAACTTGGCTGGAGTCATAACTTATCTAAGGTTTTTCTTCAGCAAATCTTGGAGCAGATTTTGCACTGGGTTTTGGTCATCATCTGAATACTTAAATAACTGCTCGCTGAGTTTATCAACGGCACTGTTTTTTAGTAGGTCCTTAAGTGCGCGCTCGTCTGGCTTGCAAGAGGCAGAGGTACTTTTACTATTGTGATTTTTGCCTAAGCTGCCCTTACAGATAAAGGGTATGGGTCGGTTTTGTAAGCGTCTGTTGACCGAGCAACCATTGTTGCTGGTGGTTGAGCTACTCAGTAGTGTATTAGCTTTTAAGTTATATTCCTGCTCGAGGATGAGCACCGTAGCATTACCATCAATGGTTAGATTTCCTGTCGCAGCACTGTAGTCACTGATAAGAAGCTTGCCGTTAGTAAATCGAAAGCGACCATTCATTTCATCCAACTGAGTACCCTTAGCCCAACGTTGGGCTGGTTGATTGCTACCACCAAATAGTGACGCGGCAGTACAAAAAGTCTGTTCTAAATTAATCTTGGCGTAGTTGGGACTAACAATATCGAACTGCCCATCGCCGGTCAGGGATTTAACTATGGCTCGGTGATTATTTCCCGAGCCTTGAATATTGGCTTGCAGGCTTAGGCTTCCGGTTACATCCGCGTTACCTGCCAAGTTGATCAATGCAGGAGACAGGTCAATGTTTGTTAATGAAGGCTGAATATTAAAGCTGGGTGTTGTCTGTCGCATATCGAGTTTAGCAATAGCATTGATTTGGCCGCCAAATAGGTCTGCATTTAGCGAGGTCAAACGCAATACTCTGTTGTTGCCGAAGACATTACTGTAGAAATCATTTAGAGCAAAACCGTTAAATTCAATGCTGCCTATAGTCATCTCTACCTGGCTCCGGCCACGCCAAAGTGCAAAGGGAATTGCCAGGGGTGCGAACAGTCCACTGTTGTCTGTGTTACTTCCGGGTTCGGGTAGATAATCTGATGCCCTGATAACATCAGCCGCAACAATTGTGGTTAATTTGTCCCGCGGGTGATCTATTTCCAGATCAACCTCAATGGTTTGGCCATCAAGTATCATTACATTACTAATATCTGATAACGCCTCGGTATCAAGGGTGAAGCTACTGTGGACACTAAGCTTGGAGAGGGCTGCGGAATTAGCCATCTTGGGCATACTGAAAATAGGGAGTATTTTCGCCACGAGTTGTAATTGACTGGCGAGGCTAAAGGTATTGGTTTGTAAATTGCCCTGAATAAAGCGCAGACTGTTGCTGGCGTCAATATTGCCATTAAACTCTATGTCATTCAGACGAAGTCTGAGATTGGCGAGACTCAGGCTTTGTACTTTGTCATTGCTAGCGACTATTGCAATATCGGTATCTATGGCGAATTGCTGACCACCAAGTGCCTCCATAGATACGGTGATTGGGAAAGACGTGCCGTCCAAACCGATACTGCTAGTTTTTACGTGAATGTTGTCTAGTCTGACCGGCAGACTATTAGGCACTCGATAGAGAAGTTCACCGCCATTGATCTGAACAGAGGCTCCTTGAAGCCGATTGATATGGCCACCTGATATCAATAAATCAAGCCAACTTACAGCCAGGGTTAGGCTGTCTATGTTACCGGAAACGAAACTCTGATCCGCAAAGCGTAAACCTTTTATGGTGATGCCCGGCCGCGGAAAAAATGCCCAAGCTAGGCCGTCTTCAATTGCAATATCCCATCCCTGCTGGCGAGCTTGAGTTTCAATATCTGGTTTAAAGCTGTTGATATCGACAGCCATTGAGACGTAGATTATTGCGGCAGAAACTAAAGTGACCACGGCAAAAACGCCAGTGGTCACCCATTTAAATAAAATTCTCACGATCACCAACAGTTTAAGGGTTGCTCAATACGACTTATATTACATTAAACAGCGCAACCCTTAAACATTGGCAAATGACTAGGTGTCTAGAACGAATAGCTCGCTCTTACACCCAGATTTCTGCCGGCCAATGGCACTTCATCCTTAACAAATGAGCTGTGATTTCTAGCCGCCTCATCCAGCAGGTTTTTACCAAACACTGACAGGGTTAAGATGTTCCCTGAACTGGACTCAATTGTTTTTGAGAGGTTGAGATTTAGCATTTTAAATCCATCGCTGGCAGTTTCGTTTGCGGCCGTATCATTCTGGGCTGACACATCTTTAAGAGACAGCAGAAACTTAAGGTTGTCTGCTATGTAAACTACCTTATACAGATCTCTTTCCGGGGTCATACGTGAAATATACTGTCCATCTGCGAACTCTCCGGACACGGAATCTCTTCCGAATGCTAGGGTCAAGGCACCATGAGAGAGATTAAACGTTTTGCCTATTTCAAGTTCATAACCTTTAAATTTGGCGTCTTGCTGAAGATAGTTGGCGAGGACTAGGTCGCCGTGATGCTCGTCTTCGTCATGGGCGTCATGGTCTGCTTCAGTCTCATCCATAAGATAGATATAGTTATCCACATCATTGTGGAAGAAAGTTAGACCAGCATAAAGGCCATCGTTGCTGTAGTTAAAAGTCAGGTCAATATTGTTTGATTGTTCGGCCACAAGATTAAAATTACCGACCTCAAATCTGCCTGTTGCCAGATGAGGACCATTCATTAGCAGCTCCACCGCCGAGGG
>JAQWUP010000047.1 GCA_029242085.1 Porticoccaceae bacterium | reverse complement strand
GGGAAAATTGCCGGAGGATGCCATCTCAATCGCGATATTCCGCAGCTTATTGAGGACGCGGGTTTTAATATTCAGTCTATGGAGCAAATGTATTTGCCCAGCACACCAAAATTTGCCGGTTACAACTACTGGGGTATTGCTGTCGGAGCTTAGTGAGTTGCCGCTGAATGTTAATGTGGATAAAAAACGCCTGAAAACTGTGTTTCTCAAGGGAAAATCGAATTTCTAACTGCCTTGGTGCCCCTGTTATCGCATATTTGTCCTCTTAGTCTCAAAAACGATGAGTTTGAATAGCTGAACAGGTACGGTAGGAAGAACTTTAAAAATAAAGTATTAAAAAGTTACGTTCTAGTAGTTCATTATTTTTTATCTTGGGGGTCAAGTAATATGTTATTTAAAAAGAAAGTCCTTTCTACCAGTGTAGCGCTGGCTCTAGTAAGTGCAGTGGTTCCTGCTTATGCTGAAGACGGAGCTCTTATTGAAGAGGTTATTGTTGAGGGCGGTATTCGTGCGAGTCTGAAGCGTGCCATGGACATCAAACGTGATTCAGTTGGTGTTGCAGACGCAATCTCCGCTGAAGACATGGGTAAGTTCCCTGATACAAACCTTGCAGAATCCCTGCAGCGAGTTACCGGTGTGTCAATTGACCGCCAGCGCGGCGAAGGTAGCCAGGTCACAGTGCGTGGTTTTGGTCCAGAATATAATCTAGTGACTCTAAACGGTCGCCAGATGCCTACCCACAATAAAGTTAACCGTTCATTCGATTTTGGTGATCTGGCCTCAGAGGGCATTTCAGCTGTTGTTGTACACAAAACCGGTGACGCCACAGCCGCAACCGGCGGTGTGGGTTCAACCATTAATATTATTACTACTAAACCTCTGGAAGCTGGGTCGATTGCGACCTTTGGTGCCAAGATGGCAATGGATACCTCCACTGCCGAAGGCGATGAAATTACACCTGAATTTTCTGGCCTGTTTTCTGAGACCTTTGCTGACGGCACAATTGGTATTGCTCTGAGTGCATCGGCACAGCGTCGTAATAACGCAGTAAACACTGCAACTGTAAGTGGCTGGCACACGACCACTGGCGACACAGATGGTGGCTGGACTTCTGTTCCAATGAATGCGGATCAGGTTAACCGTCCAACAGCAGCGTCTGCTAACCTTTCTATCCCTCAGGCTACTGGGTACCGCGTAAATGAATATGAGTCCGAGCGAGTTAACGGTCAGTTGACCCTGCAGTGGGCACCATCAGATACGGTTACCGCAACTGTTGACTACACCTATTCTGAACTGGATTTAGAGCACACATACAGTGATATGTCTGCCTGGTACAACTTGGGTAATAACGCCCAGTCATCTGTATGGGACGACGGCCCGGTTGCATCGCCACTTATGTATAGCGAAGTAAGCGGTAACAGCGATTTCGCGATGGGTATTGGTCACGATGGCTCTACCAACGAAAATGAATCTGTTGGCCTGAACCTCGAGTGGCAAGCAACAGATACTTTGATTCTCGCTCTTGATTACCATGATTCATCTTCAGAGAGTGGTACGTCTAACCCATTCGGCACCAGTTCACTGGTTACTATGGCTAGCTTTAACCGCGTTGGCACGACCACTTACTTCGATCAGGATCTGCCTATTTTACAGCTGAACCTCAATTCTGGCGCTGATGGTGCTGACAGGCCGCTGTATAAAGACGACATGATTATCACTGGTAGTGTGTTCGGCAATGACTTTTCTCATATGGATGTTGAGCAGACAAGACTGAGCGGTACTTTTGATATGTCAGAGTCTACTAGCATTGACTTTGGTGTAGAGTTGACTGAAGTGAGTAACCGTACAACAGCTAAGTCTGTTGAGCGTGGAACCTGGGGCGGTATTTCTGATCCCGGTTACATCAGTGATATCCTGACCAGATCATCTATGGCCGACTCTTTCGACCAGATCTCTGGCCACGACGACACACGTCGTCAAACTGAGTATTTCACAACCACCTTGGAGCAGATCGTCACACTTGCTGAAGCTCTGCCTCTGCCAGCTGACCAAACTGTTGGTGACTGTGGTACCGCCTACTGTGCATCTACTGACTGGAACTCAGATAAGAGAACCACAGAAGAGACTGAAGGTGCCTATCTACAAATCAGTCATGCGAGTGAGTTCCAGGGTCGCCCAGTGAATCTCCGTGCTGGAGTTCGTTATGAGCAGACAGATGTTGTTTCTGCAGCGCGTGCGCCAACTTACGATAATGTTTATTGGGAAGGTTCAAGCGAGCATTATTATGTAGAGGGTACAGAGTCTGCCTTTGAAGATTATAACGGTGACTATAGCCATGTTTTGCCTAATCTAGATTTCGATATTGAGCTTACTGATTACGTAGTTCTCCGTGTGTCTGCCAGTGAAACTATCACTCGCCCAAGTTATGAGTCGATTAAAGGTGGTATAACCGTCGGCGGAGAGACCTTTAAGTTCCGCGAAGCCAAAGCTGCTGGTGGCGATCCATCATTACTGCCTATTGAAGCCACTAACTTCGATACATCTGTTGAGTGGTACTACGGTGATGCTGATTATCTTTCTGTGGGTTACTACAACAAAACAGTTGAGAACTTTATTGGCTCTGGTTACAAGCAGCAAGAGCTGTTTGGTCTGCAGAACCCAACTGGTGGTGGCCTCTATGCAGAAGTCGCTGCAGCTGAAGGTTTAGATCCAGGTTCAGAGTTCACAGCCATTGGTGTTGCTATGCAAGCTCAGTACCCAGAGCTGTGGATTGACGGTAAATACTATCCAACTGCAGACAATGATCCGTTGGTATTCACTGTGACTGTTCCAACTAATGAAAAGACAGCGAAGGTTGATGGTATTGAAATCAACTGGCAGCATAACTTTAGCGACACTGGTTATGGCTTTATTGTTAATGCCACCATCGCTAATGCAGATATTTCGTTTGATGAACTCGCCCTATCAACTCAGTTTGTTCTTCCAGGCTTAAGTGACTCAGCTAACTTTATTGGTTTCTACGATAAAGACGGTTTCCAAGCTCGATTTGCCTACAACTGGAGAGACAGCTTTGTTGGCGGAATTGGTCAGGATGCGGGATCTGCTGCTATTAACCCGCAGATCATCGATTCCTATGGCCAGTTGGACGTGAGTGCTAGCTACGAAATTAGCGAGAACCTAACAGTGTTTGCTGATGGCATTAACATCCTTGAAGCCGACTACCGTGTTTATAGCCGTGAAAAATTGCAGGTACTGCAAGCTGGTCAGACTGGTGCGCGCTATAACTTAGGTATTCGTTACACTTTCTAAACCTTAACCGTCTACATCTGCAGATGAGGGTTTGGTAACAAAGTGTGAAGTAAAACGAGAAGCCGCTTAATTTTTTTAAGCGGCTTCTTTATTTACGCCGTATATACACAAAGCTTTGCCTGTTTTCTAGGTTGAGTAAAGATTGTAGCTGCGGTGCCTAACGGCTATCCTGTTTTTGCGGTTGCAGCCTGAGATCTGTCCGATGAGAGATAAAAGTAGCTGATTACAATGAACAATAAAATAAACAGACTGGTTATTGTGGGGGGTGGAACGGCCGGTTGGCTGTCTGCGGGTATCATTGCTGCCGAGCATTGTATCGATATGCAAGGTGATAACCCTGAGGGCTTCCAGCTTACCCTCGTAGAGTCTCCAGATATCAGTACTATTGGCGTAGGTGAAGGTACCTGGCCATCGATGCGCAGCACCTTGCGTAAAATGGGTATTTCCGAAACTGATTTTTTCCGTGAGTGCAGTGCAAGCTTTAAGCAGGGCACGCAGTTTTCTGGCTGGACCACAGGACAGAATGATTCCTATGCACATCCCTTTACTGTTCCCCAGAGCTATGCAGATACCAATTTGGCGCCCCATTGGCAGCCACTGCGTGATCAGGTCAAGTTCGCTGACGCAGTATGTCCGCAAACGCCGCTGTTTGCTGGCAAACTTGCACCCAAGCAAATTTCTACGCCAGAGTATGCTTTTCAGGTTAATTATGGCTATCACTTAGATGCTGGTAAATTTGCAGAATTCTTACGCAAGCACTGTGTTGAAAAGCTAGGGGTCAAACATGTAAAAGCCAATGTGGTCGATATAAAATCCGACGAGCACGGCGATATAGCCGCCATCACTACCGACACTCAGGGAGATATCTGTGGTGATCTTTTTATCGACTGCAGTGGCTCCAGAGCTTTACTGCTGGGTGAGCACTACAAGGTGCCATTCGTGAGTAAGAATCAGTTTCTATTTAATAACACAGCTCTGGCAGCGCAGGTGGCCTATGCCAGGCCAGATGATCCAATTCAGTCCTGTACATTATCTACCGCACAGACCGCCGGATGGATATGGGACATAGGCCTGCCATCACGTCGTGGTATAGGTCATGTTTACTCCGCTGCGCATAATACGGAAGATCGGGCTACTGCAGAGCTTCTAAGCTATATCGAGGCCTCTGCGGGCAAGCAGGCTGCACAGCAGGCCATGGTCAGAAAAATTCAATTTGATCCTGGTCACAGAGCTGAATTTTGGTACCGCAACTGTGTGGCTATTGGTATGTCGGCCGGATTTATCGAGCCGCTGGAAGCCTCCGCGCTGGTGCTGGTTGAGCTATCTGCGGCAATGATTGCCGAGCAACTGCCCGCTAATAGGGCGGTTATGGATTTGGTATCCAAGCGCTTTAATGAAAAGTTTCTCTATCGCTGGGACCGTATTATTGATTTTCTTAAGTTGCACTATATTTTGACCCAGCGCGAGGAAGATTATTGGCGAGATAACTGTGATCAGTCCAGTATTCCACAGCATCTTGCCGAGTCGGTATCACTGTGGCGGCACCAGAGCCCCTGGCACCGAGACACAGGCCATGTCGATGAATTATTTCCCTCGGCCAGCTTCCAGTACATTCTGTATGGTATGGGGTTTGAAACGCAGGGCAGTGCCACCGAGCGTCGTTCAGAGCTGGACGCTGGCGAGAAGGCGGGCAAGTTGTTCCAAGAAAATATTAAAAGAACACAGCAGTTGCAGGGCTCCCTGCCTACCAACCGCGAATTAATTAATAAAATCCATCGCTATGGATTTCAAAAAATCTAACAATATTTAGATATAGGTACACCGGAGAAAATATGAGTAACTACGTCATTCTAAACAGTTCTGCCCACGCTAAGACTCAGGTTATTACCGACCGGGGTGCAGACTATGGCGACAATGTTAAATACGCTCTGACGTTCCCATTTGAGTTTAGAAATATCCAATCCTGTTATCCGATCTTTTTTAGTAAAGATGGCGATACTGGGCAGTTTTATCCGATTGCCCTGTTTGGTTTGGCCAACAATGAAAACCTGTTTCTGAGTGACAGTGGCTGGGATGCAACCTATATCCCAATGATGATTGAGCGTCATCCATTTCTAATTGGCTATCAGGCTGCTCCGGGTGAAGGGGACAACGACACCAAGCCAGTGGTCTCTATCGATATTGACAACCCTAGGCTGAGCGAAACAGAGGGTGAGCCATTATTTATCGAAGACGGCAAACCAAGCCCCTATTTAGAAAAAGCCATTGCGCGCCTAGAGGCGATTCACAGTGGCCATGAGCATAACAAGGGTTTTATTCAGGCACTGCTAGACAACGATCTTCTCGAGCCCTTTACCCTTGAGATAAAATTAAATGATGGTTCAAATAACCAATTACTGGGCTTCTATACGATCAATGAAGACAAGCTGCTGGAACTCAAAGGCGATGTATTGGAAGGATTAAATCGTCAGGGCTACCTGCAGGCAATCTATATGACGATGGCCTCCTATGCTCGTATTAGAACGCTTATCGATAAGAAAAACCTGCAGTTAACCTAGCGCTGTGACCCGTTGTTAGAGATTACTCAACAGATAAGAGAATGGCCCGGATGCCGCCGCGATGCTATACCAGAGGAGGTGCTCAATTCTTCTGAGCCATTAGTTCTGCGAGGGCTCGTGGCAGATTGGCCTATGGTCGAGGCGGCTAACCAGTCAGCTCAGCAAGGGATTGAGTATATTGGCCAATTTGATAGTGGTCATCCGCTGACCGTTTTTAAAGGTGCGCCTGACATCAATGGGCGAGTGTTTTATAACAGTGACTACAGCGGTTTTAATTTTGAAACACAGCGGCTGAACCTGTCAGAGGTGTTTAATAGTCTCAATCAACAGATTGATGATGATCAAGCGCCAATGCTGTATGTCGGGTCTACTATGATCGATCGATGGTTGCCGGGATTTCGTGAGCAAAATGATTTGGGGCTGGCAGAACAAAGTCCTATTGTGAGTATTTGGATGGGCAATCGCAGCCGCATTGCGGCTCATTATGATTTTCCAACCAACATCGCTTGCGCGGTCGCTGGCAGGCGTCGATTTACATTATTCCCGCCCGATCAGCTGAATAATCTCTATGTGGGTCCGCTTGATTTCACGCCGGCAGGGCAGCCCATAAGCTTGGTCGACTTTGCCAAGCCAGACTATGCTAAGTTTCCCCGATTTCGTCGGGCTCTTGAGTCTGCGCTGGCGGTTGAGCTGGAGCCTGGTGATGCATTGCTGATTCCGAGTATGTGGTGGCATCATGTCGAGGCGTTGGAAGGTTTTAATGTGCTGGTGAACTACTGGTGGCGCAATACGCCTGCCTATATGGGGCCACCACTCAATGCACTGCAGCACGCCATGATGAGTCTACGTGATTTACCCGCTGAGCAGCGGATGGCATGGCGACAAATTTTTGATCACTATGTGTTTGACCAAAATGAGCAAACCATAGAGCATATCCCCGAGCATATAAGGGGCGTGCTAAACAGAATGGACGAAGAGTCAGCCCGTACAATTCGCTCATTGCTGTTAAATAAATTTAAACAATAAAGACTTTCCTTGGGGAGATAGCGGTGGTAACTCAAAAAGTAAAAAAGGTAGTAATAGTTGGCGGCGGAACCGCTGGCTGGATGGCGGCAGCGTCAATCTCAAAACTACTGGGTAAAGATTTAGAGATCTCACTCATTGAATCTGATGAAATCGGCACCGTTGGTGTGGGTGAAGCGACCATCCCAACCATGATCACTCTGCATCAACTTCTGGGTATCAATGAACGTGAGTTTGTTGCTGCTGTGCAGGGTACTTTCAAGCTGGGTATCTCATTTGAAAACTGGAAAAACGTGGGTGAAGACTATATTCACTCCTTTGGTTTTACCGGCAAAGATTGTTGGGCTGCGGGCTTTCAACATTTTTGGTTAAAAGGGAAAGAGCGAGGCATTAGCGCGGACTTTGGTGATTACTGTGCTGAGTTACAGGCTGCCAAGCAGAATAAGTTTGCAGTGTTACAGCGCAATGCACTGAACTATGCCTACCATATGGATGCCAGTTTATACGCCAAGTTTTTGCGCAATATTGCCGAGCAAAATCGTGCCCTGCGCATCGAAGGCAAAATTGTCGAGGTCAGCACCTGTAATGACAGTGGCGATATTACCCATGTCACTCTAGCCTCTGGTCAGAAGATTGAAGGGGATCTGTTTATAGATTGTAGTGGCTTTATTGGCCTGCTTATTGAAAAGACATTGCACACAGGCTATGACGACTGGTCTCACTGGCTACCCTGCGACAGTGCGGTGGCGGTGCAGACTAAATCTGTGGGCGAACCCATACCCTACACCAGATCAATCGCCCGTGACGCTGGCTGGCAGTGGCGCATTCCACTGCAGTCGCGTGTTGGCAATGGCATGGTATTTTGCAGCAAGTATTTATCTGACGACGAGGCGACAAAAATCCTGCTGAGTCATGTTGAGGGCGAGACAGTAACCGAGCCTCGGGTGATTAAATTCCGCACGGGTCAGCGCCGCAAGCACTGGAATAAAAACTGTATTGCCCTAGGTCTTGCCAGTGGCTTTATTGAGCCCTTAGAAAGTACCAGTATCCATATGGTACAGCGCGGTATCGTGCGCCTGTTGCAGATGTTTCCCTTTGATGGAGTGCGGGAACCTGATGTCGAAGAATTTAATACTCAGATGAAAGAAGAGTTTGAATTTATCCGCGATTTTATTGTTCTGCACTACCATGTCACTGAGCGTGACGACACTAAGTTTTGGCGCCATTGCCAGAAAATGGCAATACCAGAATCATTGCAGCATCGTATCAACCTGTTTAAACAGACCGGACGTATTTTTCAAAAAGCTGGGGATGTATTTGCCGAAAACTCCTGGACTCAGGTTATGTTGGGTCAGGGCCTAATGCCAGAACAGTACCACCCAATTGTGAATATGATGAGTGATGATGAACTCAGCGCGTTCCTCGAAACTATCAAAGGCAATGTCGACAAGCTGGTGGATCAACTGCCCAGTCATCAGGCGTTTATTTCCAATTACTGCAAAGCTGAGGCGATGTAGTCTACTTTAACTGCTTGATTAAAAACTCGCGGATTTCAAGGTTCTGTTCAGGGGTTAAATGGGTTAGAACATCCTTGAGATCTGCGGGCAGATGTTCTGCTGGATCGCCATTGGTCTTAAATACATAGTAATTAAAGTAGTCGTGCCAAGCCTCTCGCTTTTGAGCGCTGAGGCTACCGATACTCAACATGGCATGCATTAGGCTGTCATTGGGTGAGACGTGGTTTTCAGTCTCACCGCCCCACCAGTAGTTCACCAGTACATTGACGCTATCCAGCGACTCCACCCCATGCCACCATAGTGCGGGAATATAGATGCCATCCCCAGGTTCGAGAATAGCCTCCTGCCCGGCTTTAAGTGCCTCAGCATATTTTGGGTAGCTGGCCATGTCGGGCTGATTGATATCCACCATACTCACAGGCACGCCACCGGGCGTAATGAGAGTAGGCCCTGGGTAAAGGTTTTCTATCTGCTCAGGGGGAAAAATATTAAATTTGCGCTGTCCCGCCACCACACAGGCGAGGTTGTCATGGATATCATAATGGGGCGCTACAATGGCACGATTGCCCAGCCACATGGTGGGTTCCACACTGGCATCTAGCAGTGGTTGAATATTTTGTGCTTTAAATTCTGGCAGTACCTGAGAAACAGGAATGGCTTGCAGGGCTATGGCAAATGGATCGCTATCGTCTTTGATTTTAACCAGACGTTCAATGCCGATACCCAGTGTAACCTGAGCTTTTTTAAAATTAAGCTCCTCTAAGCCGGGCCGATAAAAGAAGCGGCCTTTGATACTGGGGTCACCCACCAGTGCCTGAATCACTTTTTCGCTGTCCTGTGCTTTGAGATAGTTTGCAATGGATTCAGGGGACTCGATACCGGCTTTAACTGCCGGCCAATCGCCGACCACTGACTTAATATGAGCAGGTTTATTCTGCACCATAATATCATTGTGGAAGGTATTAAAATCGACATTTTCCCAGACTGGAATCTGCTGCAAACTGCGCCCCCAATAAAATCCTAAAATATAGGTCCCGTGAAAATAAAAACAGACTCAGAGAAGCTTGTTTAGCTTATCGGTCTCGATCAGGGCTCTTAAATCGCTGGAGCCACCAATCAGCATACCATTGATAAAAATCATTGGGAATGAAGGCCAGCCGGTCCACATTTTGAGCGCATTACGACGCCGCCAGAGTTTAAAGTAGCTGCCGTACTCTAAATAAGTATGTTCTATCCCCAGACTATCGAGGGTTTTTCGCGCTCTTTTAGGCGCCGGATTTTGGGCCATACCAACGACTACGACTTTATGGTTGGCGATAGCATCTTGCACTTCTGTGACAATATCTGCGTGGTTATCTGCGACTGTTTTTTTGATCGCAGGGTGAATATTCTTATTGGCGAGAATCTGGCGTGGCATTGATTTACCTTGTTATTGTTGAAGTTCGTCGAGTCCAGAAAACAGTTGTAACGCCTCTGGGTTGCTCAGTGCATCAGTGTTATTGACCGGCTCATTATGCACTATCTTGCGTACCGCCAGTTCGACTATTTTTCCGCTAATGGTGCGCGGAATATCGGCCACGGCAATAATTTTGGCGGGCACATGACGGGGTGTGGTTTCGGCGCGAATGCGGTGGCGAATTTTTTGTTGCAGCTTATCGGTCAGTTCAATGCCCTCGCGCAGTATGATAAATAGTACTACCCGCACATCCTGCTGCCAGTCTTGACCAATACAGACGGCATCGATAACTTCATCCAGTTTCTCGACCTGACGATAAATCTCCGCGGTGCCAATTCTCACCCCACCCGGATTCAGCACGGCATCGGAACGGCCATGGATAATCATGCCGCTATTGTCGGTTATTTCACCGTAGTCCCCCTGTGCCCAAATAGCCGGATAGGTCTCAAAATAGGCGCTGTGATATTTCTTATTCTGTGGATCATTCCAGAAATAAATCGGCGCACTGGGGAAGGGTTGGGTGCATACCAGCTCCCCTTTTTGCTCAGTGATCGCGTTGCCTTGCTGATCCCAGATCTCCACCGCCATGCCCAGCCCCCGGCACTGTATCTCACCCTCCCACACTGGCAGGCAGGGATTACCCAAAACAAAGCAGGACAGAATATCTGTACCACCGGAAATGGACGCGAGGCATAAGTCACTTTTTATATCGCGATAGACATAGCGAAAACTCTCATGGGAGAGGGGTGATCCGGTGGACAGAATTAATTTTAGATTTTCCAGATTATGGGATTTACGCGGTACTAGACCCGCTTTTTCAATAGCGGCGATATACTTAGCGCCACCGCCAAAGATACTAATTTTTTCCTGCTCAGCCATATCCATCAGGGCATTGGCATTGGGATAGAAGGGAGAACCATCATAGAGCACTAAGGTGGCCTCGGAGGCCAGGCCGCTGACCAGCCAATTCCACATCATCCAGCCACAGGTGGTGTAGAAGAAAAATACATCATCGGGCTGCAGATCACTGTGCAGTTGCTGCTCTTTAAGGTGCTGGATCAATGAGCCACCAGCACCGTGGACAATACATTTTGGTGCGCCGGTGGTGCCGGAGGAATACATAATATACAGGGGATGATCAAAGGGAAGCTGTTCAAAAATCAGCTCTTGAGGGCTCTGGTGGATCAAAAACTCATTCCATAATATCCCCTTCGGGAGTGCCTTAATATTCGGCTCTAGCCCTGCAACAGGCACTATCACCAGCTGTTTAACACTGCTAATTTTGTTACAAATTTCCTCAAGACGCGGCCTCGAGTCAATGGGCTTGCCATTATAAAAATAGCCATCACAGGCAAATAGCACCACTGGCTCTATCTGACCAAAGCGATCCATCACACCATTGATACCGAAGTCCGGTGAGCAGGATGACCAGATAGCGCCAATACTCGCCGTCGCCAACATAGCCACAACAGTCTCTGCAACATTGGGCATAAATCCAGCGACGCGATCGCCCGATACCACACCGAGGTTGCGTAGCGAGGCGGCGCAATCTGCTACCTGCTGATAGAGCTCAGCATAGCTCAATGTTTTACGCTGACCATTTTCGAGGCGCGCGATCAGTGCTGTTTTATCAGTGCGATTGCGCAGCAGGTTCTCGGCAAAATTAAGTCGCGCGCCACTAAACCAAGTGGCGCCGGGAAACTGGTCCGCATCACTGAGAACCGTATCGGCGGTTTTCGAGGCGCGAATATTGGTAAATATCCACAGCTGTTGCCAGAACTGGTCGGGGTGTTCGATTGTCCACTGATGCAGCTCATCGTAGTCCTCGCACAGCAAGCCTAGTTCGCGCTTCAGCTGTTGGGTAAAGCGCTGCATATTACTGGCGTTAATTCGATCGCTATTGGGCTGCCAAAGAGGCTGACTACTGTGCATGGTCGGGACTCGCTACTAAGTTAAGTGGGGCTTGATTTGACCCAGATTGCCTGACCACTATAATTAACTCAAATTGTATTAAATCATTAATTAATAGATAAATATTATGAATGCTACAGTCAAACAATTACGGGGTTTTGTTGCCATTGCTGAAACGGGAAGTTTTGCTGAGGCCTGCGAGCAGCTGCACCTTTCTCAGCCAGCCCTGAGCGTGTCTATTCGCAAACTTGAGGAGGAGACTGGAGGGCTATTGTTTGCCCGCTCAACAAGGTCTGTTGCCCTGACCCCAGAGGGCCATCAGTTCCTGCCGGTGGCGAAACGGTTATTAGAGGATTGGACTCAGGGCTTTGACGACTTGCAGCAGCTGTTTACTCTGCAGAGAGGGAAGCTGACTATTGCCGCTATGCCCTCATATGCCAGCAATTGCCTGCCTGGTATTTTGGCCGAGTACGGTCGTCGTTATGCCAATATTCGGGTCACCGTGCAAGATGTGGTTATGGAGGAGGTGATTAGTGCGGTGCGTTCCGGCCGTGTTGAATTGGGTATTACCTTTAAACCGGACAGTTTGGATGGGGTAGATTTTGCGCCTCTGTTTAAGGATCGTTTTATTGCAATTCTGCCGCCCAATCACCCTCTGCTGAGTCGCACCCATTTGACCTTCAAGGATTTACTCAGTGACACTCTGGTAGCGCTAAACCGAGGATCCAGTACACGCGACTGGACGGAGCAGGCGATTGCCAAGGCGCGGGTGGAACCCGCGAGAATATTTGATGCCTATCAGCTGACTACTGTAGGGGCTATGGTGGCAGCCGGTGTTGGTGTTGCGGTAGTGCCGGCGCTCTGTGGCCAACAGATGCAGAGCTTGGGGGCGATTTGTCGCTCACTTCAAGGCCCTGTTATTGAGCGTGAAGTGGGACTATTTACCCGGCGGCGCCTCACACTGTCAACTGCGGCTCAGCAGATGATAGCACTGTTGTGAGGCACGCAGACGGCAGATTGATGGTCGATGGGTCGATAAGAAAGGGTTTAATTAATTGGGCAATTAATTCATAGCCTTCAGTCATCACCTCATAGGTTATCTCTGTGCCTTCGGCAGAGATATGGTTTAACCAATAGTCTGAAATCACCCAGACGCTTTTAACTAAGCGTTGCATTTCATCATCAGTTACATGTGCATGAAGTAGGTTTTTGGCTCGCATCACATGGAGTAGACTCGAGAACTGCTTCATCCGCTGGCGGCGTTCCATAGCAAAGCGATATTGGAGATCTGGATCCTTGGCAACAATAAAATTTAGCTCGCTATATATAAAGCGGTAGTCCCAGATGATCTTAAAATGTCCCATTATTATATCGCCAAGGTCTTTGAGCTTTAGGTCTGATAAGGGATATTCGTAGCGATTGATTTTTTTATCTAGCTGAAACCAAAGGGCCATTACAATCTGTTCTTTCGACGAAAAATGATAGTGCAAATTGCCTTTGCTAATTCCCGCCTTAGATGCAATTTTGTCAAAAGATACAGAGGCTGAGCCGAACTCATTAAAGAGTTCTAACGCGGCGCTGGTTATCTTTGCCTGTGTTTCGCGGGTAGCCATAAGTTGTAACCTCTAATAGAAACTAAACAACTAGTTGCCAACTTGCAACATATATTTGGCAACCGCCAGCTGAGTTTCCGAATCTAGATAGTTCTGCGCGGGCATCTCCGGAAAATCATTACGCTTCTTGATCGGCGCATTAATATAGTCTGCGAGTCCCTGAGGATTACCTGCATACATGGCTTGAATCACCTCCACGGAGGGGCCAATCAGACGTCCGGTATAGCTGTGACAGCCAGTGCAAACACCCAGATAGGCAATCTCGCCACGCTCCTCCGGGTGGATCACGCGGGGCTCCGCACCGCCGGCCAGCAGGTAGGATTCGGTGCTGTCGGTATTGGTAAAGTCACATTCAGCATAGCTGCCAATGCCGATGGTGCGATAGCGATGACGATTGATAATACAGCTGCCATTGCTGGAGCCCACATGAACAATATCCACTAGGCCGGTGTGCAATTCAGTCAGAGCCACAGCCTTTACTTCAGGGATCGTGTCATAGCCATTATTAAGCATCACATTATCCAGAATCATGGTGCGGTCAGAGTTGGGGTCTGACTCCTCATCCATGGTTAAGGTGGTGGCAAAGCTGTGGTCATTAACAATAATGCCAGCGGTTTTGTTGCCAGAAATAATATTGCCTTCAATAATTACATCATCGGCGGCCATTACCAGAATACCAGTGCCAGCGGGGATGCCGGAGACAATGGATCCCGGTGCGCCAAAGTTAGGGGTGTTGTTATTGAGCACAAAGTTATTGCGGATAATCACATCTTCGGTGGTTTTAATCGGCAGGCCAGGGGTGACGAAGGCCAGAATGCCACCAGTATTATTGTGCGCATTGTTGTGTTCAACCACGGCGTGGCGGCTATTTTCAATTTCGATACCAGCGACACTATCAAATACCTCGTTGTAGGCCACATGGATATTGTCACTCATGCCAATATAGATGGCGGCATCTTCAATACCAGACACCACATTGTGTTCGACCAGACCATTGGTACCCAGCTGGGGGAAAATACCATAGATACCGGTATCGACAATCACATTGTTGCGAATCTCAAAGTTGTTGCCCGCCTGGCCCATAATGCCATTGCCTTTGTACTGGGTAATACGGAAGTTTTCGATCACTATATTGTTGCCGGAATAGAGAATGGCATCGTTCAGTTTTCCGAGGCCATCCATAGTGGCTCGAGCGCCCTCCTGAATAACACCCAGCAGATGAATATCGTCTTTATCGATATACACAGTCTCTGAATAGGTGCCGGGCATTACCTGAATAGTATCTCCCGGCTGCGCTAATTCGACGGCGGCCTGAATGGAGTCGCCGGGCTCAACCACAATCACAGTGCCACCAGTGGTGCGCTGGGGCACGGCACTGATAGCTACATCAGCCTGAAAGCCGCCGCTGTAACTGGCACCGCCCATTGAGCTGGTGATAACCGGGGCAACATTATTGTTGCTACCTATAATCCAGCCACCGGCAAAGATGATAATGGCAAATACGACTTTAAATTTAGACTTCATTATTGTTCTCCTGATACAGCCACCTGACTGATACTGGTTCTACTATTTAGTAAGCCCGACGGAACCTGAGAGGGGACCTTGGGCATAAAACTTTCGTCGCTTAGTGCACCCATAAAATCTACCAGCCGATCCAGCTCTGTATCGGTCAGGTTGGGATCCGAGATATGCCAGTGCAGCAATAACTCCTCGCCCTCGGGCACGGCATGGCCACGCCCTTTGGTATAAAACTCTGCGGCTTCGCGCAATGTGGCAAATCTGCCGCTGTGCATATAGGGTGCGGTGCGGGCAATATTGCGCAAGGTAGGCACTTTAAAGCCGCCCCTTAAGCGCTCGGCATCAAAGGTCTCTGCGGCGCCGATATCACGAGGTAATCCGGCGGGTTCTGGGGTACCAATCACCGCCACCTGTTGGTTGGTAAACAGCGGTGGTGTGTGGCACTGGGAGCAGCGGGCGACAAAGGAGCGAAATACATTGAGTCCCTCCAACTCATTGCGGCTCAGGGCCTTGGCGTCTCCATGGGCATAGCGATCGTAGGGGCTGTTAAGTGAGATCAACGAGCTTTGAAAGGCACTTAGTGCCGTGGCGATATTGTCGATTATCAAGGCGTCTTCAGCGTTGGGGAAGGCCTGTTTAAATAGTGCAGGGTAGGCGTCTACCTGTTTGAGATCAGCCAGCAATTGCTCGGGGCTGTTGGCCATTTCCACATCTGAGAACAATGGCCCAATGGCCTGCTCTTCAAGACTGTGGGCGCGCGCATCCCAGAAAAACACCTGTAAAAAAGCACTGTTCCACAGGGTCGGCGCTGAGCGTTGATTAACCTGTCCTCGGGCGCCCACACTGCGGGCCATTCCATCACTAAATCCCAGCGCCGGATTGTGACAGTTGGCGCAGGAGAGGTTTTTATCGGCGGACAGCACGGGATCAAAAAACAGCAGCCGTCCGAGATCAATTTGCTGGGGGCTAAAACCGTCGCGATGTTTGGGCAGTGCGGTTTTAAGACCACCAAGACCACGGTCCTGCAGGGAATCATAGAGTTGATAAAGATTGCGCAGGCGACATTGGTTGTTGCTGTCGAGGCCAAAACTGGGTGGGCACTGGTCTGCCAGTGTTTGCTGGGGTTGGGCCTGGCCAGGAGACGCAGATAAAACCACAGATAACAGAACGGCGGAGAGCCTAAACCCACCAACAGAGCGACTTATATGTGCGCCGAATCTCCCCATATTATTCTGTGATTTTATTATTATTGAGCCTAATTATGCCATATTTTGCAGCTAGATCCCCTGTCGCTGGTATAGGGGTATAAAAACTGTTCGTTTCTAAGTAACGGACAGATTAGCTTCTTGATCAACAAGCCTATGGCAGAGGTGTTTCTGCCACAGCACCTGCAGTAATAAGGGCGTCGACCGACTCATTGGTCCAACCTAACTCGGAGAGAATATTGCGGCTATGCTGGCCTAACAATGGGCTGGGTTCGGCTTGGGAAGCGGCCGCTCCCTCAAACTGTACTGGTGGTGCGGGCACCGTGAGTTTGCCCATCGCTCGGGTCACGTAGGTTTCTAAGGCACCAATCGCCTGTATCTGTTCACTTGCCTCTAAATCGTCGCGCTTTATACAGGGCGCGCAGGGCACATCGGCGGCCTTTAGAATGGCGACGGCCTTTTCGACACCAATATCTAACTTGGGATTTGTTATGACTTTAGTGACTTCACGCATATTGGACATACGGGCTGGAATTGAGCCATACATTGGCGTTCCCACGAGTTCAGGATAGCCAAGCATAGGTAGCAGGGCTTCCCAGTGATTATCTCTCAACGGTGCCACAGCGACGCCGCCATCTGAATAGTTGATGGTTTCAAAATACTCTGAGCCCGGCGACATATTAACTCTGTCATCGTCTTTTAAGGTTCTATGCATCATGCCGTCTGGCCACATAAAGGCGATGCAGGCATGCAGCATGGAAATATCAATATGCTGTCCCTCACCGGTGGTCGCCCTGGCGAGCAGCGCTGCCGTGGCTGCCTGACCGACGGTGTAGGCGGTCACCTTGTCGCACAGAAAGGTGCGAATAAAATCAAACCTATTGTCATCTGACG